>JAGLZA010000143.1 GCA_023131835.1 Caldifarciminota bacterium | reverse complement strand
ACGCAGGCTGCTTATATGAGTAATTGTACGCCTGAAAATACCGTTTTAAGAGCTAAAAACACTTATGTTTGGGAGGTTAACCCGTAAATATCAGATGGATAGCGTGGCCCGACCCCCATTCGGTGATTTGGCATATCTGGTGCGTCTGCTGGCGCACGAATCCGGCAGGCCGAATTGGAGATGAGAAGGGATCGGGTATTGAAACAAAGGGTTGAGTCTTTCATAAGAGAAATATCGGATACCAATTAATTGTTATTTTCTATTTTGAGGTTTGACCCCAAGGGTCTTTAGAGAAATATCGGATACCAATTAATTGTTATTTTCTATTTTGAGGTTTGACCCCAAGGGTCTTTTGACCCCAAGGGTCTTTTCATATCCTGACATTTGATAGATAAATTTTAGACGCGAACTTAATCTAAGAAAGAGTGAAGCCTTATCGCCAACGTATTATAGGGAGGGGTCAACAATGCCGTCAAAAAAAAGAAAGGTGACAAAAGTAAATGTGTGGCAAAAGCATGCAGCGGCTATAGAAAAAAGTGGTGCTAAAACAGTTAAAGACCTCGTCTCCATGCTAAAACCGGGAGTTGAAAAAAAACCTTTAGTAAAGGGGGTTGCATCTTCTGATGCAGTTGACATGCTCATTGACATCGGCCTCAGTGTCCTTCCTTCTGGCTCCTTGCTTAGAGAAGAAATTGGAAAGCATTTTAAGGAAGCTCCAGAGAAGATCACTTTCAAAAATATCCTTTCATCACTTGATGAAATTTTTAAGAATAAAGACTTAGGCGAAACAATAAGGATTCTTGCAAAGGAATCCGTTGAGTACGCAAAATCTAAAAAATTAAAGGATCCTTTCAAAGTAGACACATCTTTATCAGATCATCCATCAACTGCACACATATTTAGAAAAACTATTCTTGATGATGCCGCTGCAGCACTACACCTAAAAGAAGATCAGGTATACAAGCTCAAATTAAATTATAGTTCTCCTGATTCCTTTATGAAAAGTAAAAGAGCAGATATCCAAGCAGCTACCGGAATTCCTTTAGCAACAATAGATCGATTCAAAAAGGTTGTTTGTTTCGGACGCACTCTTGACATCTCAGCTACTTTAGCAAGCGCTTTTGCAAGCGAATTGAATCATATTAGTGATTTTATAGGACTCGGCACAAGTGATCTTCGAGGTGTAATACAAAAATCTCAAGTACCTGTACCGCAAAAGCAAAGGACAGACAAATATTTGGGGAAGGTCATTAATTATGCAAAAAAGAGAGTTCCAGAAGTTGCATACTATCACAATGTGTTTTCCTCGCTACCAGACATAACAAAGAAGGTACTCAATCAAAACAAAGTGAAAACCTTTACCGACTTGAGATCTGACGGATTGCTTTCCAAATTAATCAATGATGGTAAGGTCAAAGGTGAAAAGGTTATATCAACGCTTAAATCTCATACCCGGCTTGAGATCATCTCGAAAAATATAGACCTGAATAATGCTCTCATTCGTGACAATATCCAATCGGCTTATCAGATCTCTCAGCTAACACTAATAGATTTGCAGAAAAGGTATAAGACAAAGGCCAGTACTGACGAGTTGGAGCTTTTACACCGTTTTTCTTCCAATCTTGTCGCAAAAAATCTTCCCGTCACCGCCTGGGCTCATATGTCGTCAAAGAAACATCACTTAAACAAGGTTATTAACAAGCCCGAAGATCAGGATAATCTAACTGTAGCCGTTAGTGCTCTGACAGCACCGAATTCAAGTACTCTTACTGAAAAGGAACCATGTGAATGCCTACACTGCGCATCTGTTCTGAGCCCGGCTTCATATCTTCTTGCCCTGTTAGAGTTTGTAAGGGTGTACTTTTACAAAGATCAACAGTATCTATTCGATCGTATGTGCGGGCCCGGACTAAACGAGTCTAAGGTTGACTGTGACCTCGTCAACAATCAAGTCTCCCAAATAGAAATTGCGATTGGAGCCTTAGTTGAATACATACGTAAAAACTCCCAGCCTGAATTAGCTGATGAGGATGACGTATACGAAGCATTAGCGAAAAGCATCAATCCCCCGCCATTCTTCTATCATGGCACAGCTTTTAAAGAATACCTGACAGCGATAGGAACCTCCCTTGAAGAGATCCATTCTGTATTTATTGATCCAGAAAAAGACCATTATGATCCAGAACGTCTCGCTGAAATAATTGGATTGACGTTCCCGGAATTTAAACGCTTGATCACTCAGTTAAACGACACGACGGTCCCGACAACAGCTAAAGTTCTGGGAATTGAACAATCTGATCTGGATGATGCAATAAACAGTAAAGACGTTGAGAAATTAGCTAACTTTTTAAGAATAAGTGAAGAGGATTTCCGACTGCTTTTATGGGTACCGTTAGTCGGTACAAGCGGCGATGTTCAACTGATTCAGAAACAGCGATTTGATATGTTGCGCCGCGTCACGGGACTTGCTCATGCCCTTGGAATAAGCATTAGTGATGTGGCGGCGATTATTTCGCACATTAATGTAACGGATCTGGATCTCAAGGCAGTTGAAAGTGTATACAAGATTTTTTCAATTGGTAATGATCTCCGACTGACAGGGAGTGTGCTGTCAACGTTTGCCATAAAGCAAACGAATGAGGAACTAAGTAAACTTTTGGGCATTAACAACATTGACGCCTTAAATGACTCTGACAATAATGATAAGCCGTCATTCGGTTCGCTTGCAAAAGCGTTTGAAGTTTCTAAGCAAGATATTGAAGCTATTCTCATGTTCATTGGAGTAGTCCCGGAGGATGTCGACAGCGAGTCTCTAAATAAGCTCTACCGATTTACCAGGTTTGCCAATTCTTCAGGGATTGGTACCGTGGTGCTTATCGATCTGGTGGCTACATTACCCAGTTTAGATGATCTCAACGACTTTGACAAAATTCAAAAAGTTTGGACACCTATCAAAAAGGTGCAATCGCAAGGTATTCGCCTCGAAAGACTAACAGTTTTCAAAAAGAATATTACTGACCAACAACTTGCAGAACTTCTAGGTAAAAGTGAACAAGAACTCAATGATCAATTGACAGAAATTCTGGATGCGCCTGATGAGGACAAAAAGATTGAAAAATTGTCAATAGCATTGAATATTTCTGAAGATGAAGTGAAACTTCTCCTGGATTTGGGTATCAAGGATGCCGGTACCTCTCTCGATACTGCTTCAAAGATTAATAAATTGGATCACCTAAAACTCCTTTATCGTCCCATCTGTCTGTCACAGATACTTGAAGTCAGTTTTGAGGAGTTAAATTGCATTTTAGAAGAGCTGAAAAGAATTATTGGTGCTTCACAAATGCCAGACGATCCTAATAATTTGACCTATGATCAAGTCATACAAGCAAAGGAAATTCTGACACATATAAGGATATTCGGTTTGGACATTGTGGCACTGCATAATGTCATTAATAATCCGCGAAAAGAGGTTCTAGCAAAGTTGCTTGGTTTTATTGATGATCAGGGTGATGGAGATGGTGATGCACTGGTCGACTTCTTAACAAATCCTCCCCCAAGTACGTCGGTTGAAGACCATGTAGGCAACCATCTGAGCACCGTAACCGGCATGGACGCAAGTAAGATCAAGCAAATTGCTACTGATTTTTCGCTCAACATGGCAGGATGGCAAGACGTGAGAAAGATCTATCGGATTACTGTGCTCTGTCATCAATTGGGATTAACACATACTGAGCTTTATAACTTAGCTCAAGAAATCCATTTAAATTTCGCTTCCGATTCTATCGATGATGCTCTGAATCACTTTAAGAGTTATTTACGTATTTGTATTTTTGCCTACGCATTTACTATCACACCTAAAAAATTACTGATATTGCTAGACGAAACAGGAATTGGGAATGTCAATCACATCAAAACATACAAGCAGTTATACTGGATCTATCGGATTTATGCACTCGCCGGTTCGTTAGGTATTTCTCTTCATCAACTCCCCGGTTTCAATCTCTGGGTGCATGAAGTATCAAAGACACATGTTGAGGACCTTCTCTCACTTTTAGAGTCACGTTATGAAGGTGAACAATTAGAAAAGGAAATAAAGAAACCCAATGAAAGGATCTGGCAAAAGACACGTGAGGCACTCATCACCTATGCACTCAGCATATCAGATCCTTCAGAGATGCCGAATGTTAAGGTTCTCAGTGGCGAATTACTCATCGATCTCGAAGTCTCACCCTGCATGATGACCACAGAGATTCAGCAGGCCATTGAATCAGTCCAGACTTTTGTTATGCGTGCCCGAACAGGACAGGAAGATAATGTGGATATTAGCATGCTCACTGAAAAAGAACTGCAAAACATGAAAGAAGAATGGCGCTGGAATCGGCGCTATGTTCTGTTTGAAGCCGCGATGAAAGTCTTTCTTTATCCTGAAAACTACCTCATGCCGCAATTGCGGGATAACAAGACTCCCTTCTTTACTGAAATCGAGGATGAGCTAAGTCAAGGCGAAGTCACAAATGCTCTCGCAGAAAAGACAATATCTAACTATATAGAGAAACTCCATGCCATAAGCGCACTGCGGGTATCTGGTACGGTTTATGATCCGGCTACCTCCACACTGCATATATTTGCCCGGAGCCAGATTGGAGATAAAGAAACCTACTACCGGACGTTGAAAGATCAAAAGGTGTGGGGCCCGTGGATCAAGCTGGAGGCGGAAATTGACTCTGACAGGGTCTATCCATTTACCGCCTACGACAGGATTTATATTTTCTGGGTTGAGACTGAGGAAGGGAACGACGACGAGTACAAGCACACAGTGTGTTTTGCATATCAGACTGATATCAATAAATGGTGTAAGGCTAAAAAGCATAAATTGGTGTCAACGTCGGGAGAGTATTATCTGTCTTGGAATAAGGACTTAGTCTTATCAATTGATGACGAGCTGGATAAGGTTATTGTTAAAGTCGGAGTTTTACTTAATGACGGGCTAATTATTGAACATATCAGGGTAGTTTTATCTTGTAACGATACAATCGTTTTCGATGAATCGCAACCTAGCAGTGGCATTTACCCAACATTAAGCACTCTGCATCAACTACATTTTTACCCTGAAAGCTTGGTTGAAGAAATTTGGGGCGAAACGTTGCACCGTGTTTATCTGTCGTTGGGAAGAGCGAATTCAACAGCTGGCATTAACGTTGTTCTCTCATCCGGAGTTCAACACCTTATGGGACGAGGAGCTTATGTGCCAAGGACTGGAATTAGCTCACTTTTCTATAAGGAAGGAAAATTGATATTTTTCAATGGGTACATACAGGAACCGATTTCGGACACTCACTTAGAAATAGTATTGGGGAACGTCCTAGATGATTCATTTCGAGTTGATGATGCTGTTGAGATCGAAAACAATCTATATTTTTTCTGCTCTGACCAGCATCGCTGTCTAATGATTGTGGCACATTTGAGTCAAGATGACTGTGGTACAAGACAGGTACATATCTCAATCTGCCAGCTGAACTATGGAAAACACTGTAGTCTGGCAGGCAAGATTTTTCAAGAAGGGCTCGATGCCCTTTATGATCCAGAATTCCAGAAGGAACCTTTGGAGGCGGACTTCACTGCATACGCACCGAATACTGATGTAGTCGTGCATGTCCCCCTAACGGAATTGGAGTTCCACGGACCAAACAAGATCTACAACTGGGAATTATTTTTCCACATCCCCATGCTTGTGGCTTCAGGATTGAGTCAAAACAGGAAGTTTGAGGTCGCCGCCAAGTGGTATCAATATATTTGCAACCCGTATTCAGGTGGAGAGCAAGTGGAATGGCGTTTTCTGCCATTTCAACAGGATGCAGTTCAGCAACTGTCCGATTACATTCATGATCCCGAAGATGCCGCCATTTGGCGTGCGGATCCATTCAGTCCCCATGCTTTGGCAAGGGTCAGGCCAGGCGCCTACCAGAAGTCGGTAATCCTTTCCTATATCGAAAACCTTCTTGAATGGGCTGATCAGGAGTTCACCAGAGACACCAGGGAATCGATAAATCGGGCACGTGGCCTTTATCTCCTTGCAGAGGAATTACTTAGGCTTAAAGACATCGAACAAGAAAAAGCCTGTGATCGTCTTATGATCGGTGCAAGGGTTGCTATAGTAGCAGCCGTAGGCAAGTCATTGGCCTCTGATTTGATTGATAAGTTGGAGAATTTGGGAAACCTGCCCTCTGAAAAAATAGAGGAGCTTCATCGAGAAATCTTATCTATCGCCGATTCCGGTAATAATAGAGAAGTTAATGCAGAAATGATAAGTGTACTTCTTGACAGAATGAACGGAGTGTTGGCCAGACTACCAAGACGGACTATACCGAAACTCAACCTTGATAAAAGGTTAAGGTTTCAGACATATATGATAAACACGGAGGATTATACCGCATCACTTGGTTCTTCACAAACCTGTGTACCAGAAGAATGGATTGGGCAAGGGTCTTCATTGCTTACCGAGATGGAGCAAGCGGCGATACGCTTCCTGTCAAGCAGTATGGTTGGTTGCATTCCGGAAAATCAAATTTTTCAAACCCATCGAAACCATATAGAGAGCAATCTAAGAAAAATACGATCATGCAGAAATATCGCTGGGGTGCAACGTATTCTCACCATTTACGAAGCATCTATAGACGTGATGTCTGTAGTGAAGTCGATCGCATCCGGTGCGGGATACGAGTTCCTGAATTTCTCCAATGCTGCTGGAATCGGTCCATATCGCTTTGCATACCTTATTGAAAGGGGGAAGTCATTAGCTAATTATGTTGTGCAGGCTGGGAACGCACTGCTTCTTGCTATTGAGAAGAAGGAATCCGAGGAACTCGCCTACCTCAGAGCACAGCAGGAACTCGATCTTGCTAAGGCTAACGTTAATCTTAGAGAGTTTGGAGTGACTGAGGCAGAGCATGGCCAGGACTTGGCACAGAACCAGTGGAATAGGGCAGACTACCAGTTTTCATATTTCAATGGGCTAGTCGGCGATACTCAGCCAAATTACAACTACCATGAGCAAAGGGCGCTAGATCATCTAAAAAGTGCCGTAGAGTTTCAAAGAGTTCTCGCTGGAATTCAAACAGCTGTGGCAGCTGGGTCATTTTTGACATCCATTCTTGGTGGCAGTGGCGCGGCTCTTCAAATAGCCTACCAAGCTACTACAGGTGCACTTTCAGCATTTGCCGGCATAGAATCTACCTGGTCATCTATACATCAAATGCAGGCAAGCTTCCAAAGAAGGAATGAGGAATGGATCTATCAAAGAGAATTGGCCTTGAAGGATCAAGCCATAGCCAAAGCACAACAGGATATAGCTGAGGATCGCTATAATATCGCTCTTCAGGAATTGGCTATCGCAGAAATGAACGAGGTGTATGCGGATCAAATGCTTGAGTTTATGAAAGAGAAGTTCACAAATAAGGAGCTTTATGCCTGGATGGAAAAAACGCTTTCTAAACTGCTTTATGGGTTTTACAACCTTGCGTATACTAACGCACGCATGGCCCAGGCGACCCTGGAGTTTGAGCGAAATGAAACGCTTGACTTTATCTCATATGGATACTGGGATTCTGAAAAGAAAGGATTGCTTTCTGGCGACAAATTGCTTCTCGATATAAATAAGTTGGATGACCACTATGTCAACAACAACGCTCGCAAGCTGGAAATCACCAAATATATTTCCCTGGCCCGAATGGCCCCAGAGGCGCTAATAGCGCTGAAATCAAATGGAATAACTACTTTTGCAACACTTACGTCATGGTTTGACCGTGACTTCCCCGGCCACTACCAGCGTATTATCAAGAGTGTCAAGGTTACAGTACTGGCCCTGATAGGTCCAACAATGGGCATCAATGCAACGCTTTCAACTGTAAGTCCATCAAGAGTAATTCTTGATCCCGGGAACCCCGTTCCGGTGGAAGTTCCGAGGGTCCAGTCCGTAGCATTATCAGCGCCTGCCAATGCAACAGGTTTATTTGAACTGAATTATCGAGATGAAAGGTATTTACCTTTTGAGGGCTGTGGTGTGGACGTAATGTGGGAATTAGAAATGCCCAAGCCTTCCAACCGATTCGACTTCAACACGATCGTGGATGTAATTCTTACAATTGACTACACGGCATTGTCAGATTCAGATTACAAACAGAGGATAATCCAAGAATTAGGCACTGATACAGGAGGCATGTTACCAATCAGTGTCCGAACCAATTTCCCAGATGCCTGGTATCACTTCAACAACCCGGTGTGGCTTAGTCCACCGTCAGAAGGCGGAGATGCTTATGAGCAGACAGGGACGACAAAACCATACACAATTAAGTTGGAAGCCAACCGGGCAATATTCCCTCCCAATGAAGAGAATCACAAAGTTGAACGCGTTGCCTTTAGTTTTAATCTTGAAGACTCTAATATACGTTTACCCATAAACGTGAAATTTGAATCAGAGAATGGCGACGTCTTTGAGCGAAAAAATCTCAGAACCGGGGAAGGTGGGTACCTTGCCCTGGAAAGTGGCATTACGGGTCTCTCACCCTTCGGAACCTGGGAGATTGAGGTCGATCGCGATAATGCACCGGAAGCATTGTGGGCGAGTAATGATGACGGCACGCCCAGGATGGAAGACCAAACAGAACTTGGTAAAACTCATCACATTCTCGATACTGACAAGATAAGCGATATGATTTTAGCAATTACTTACAGTGCTGAGGTGCAATGGCCTTCGGAAGCTTAATTTTTTCATATCAAAAGGCTGCATAATGGAAAATAAATCAGGAACAAACACATCAGCGATCTCCCTACCCAAAGGCGGTGGTGGAGCCATCAAGGGAATAGGCGAGACCTTTCAGCCGAACCTGCTTACAGGGACGGGTAACTTTTCAATCCCTATTGCGACTTCACCCGGTCGTAATGGATTCGGTCCGCAGTTAACCTTGCAGTACAGCACAGGAAATGGCAACGGGCCGTTTGGCCTGGGCTGGCAGTTGTCTATCCCCAGAATAACGCGAAAGACCGAGAAAGGGCTGCCCGAGTATAAAGGCACGGATGTGTTCGTGATGTCGGGCGCAGAAGATCTGGTACCGGTACTGGATCAACAAGGCAATCCCATCAATGTGCCGGATCAGGGCGCATTTAGGATTACACGTTACCGCCCGCGCACTGAAGGCTTGTTTGCGCGCATCGAAAAATGGACGCACAAAGACACCAATATTGTTCACTGGCGCGCGACGACAAAGGAAAACGTCACCAGTATCTACGGCAAATCACCGTCGGCACGTATTCTTCATCCCGATCCGAGCAAGGCAGATCCTATCTTTGAATGGTTGCTGGAAGAGACCTTCGACGCCAAGGGCAATCACATCCTCTATGAATATATCCAAGAGGATCCAGCGCTGAAGTTGGAGGGATTGCATGAGCGCAACCGGCGTTATACGCAAACCTATATATGTCGTATTTTGTACGGCAATACACCAGACCAGCTAGTCGAAGCAAAAAAAGCAGGACCAAGACGCAATACTGGAACATCCGACGAACGTCATTACGTGTTCGAGGTCCTGTTCGACTATCGCGACTTACCAGATGTACTGCCCACCAACTACAATTGGCGGCAGTTAGACAACCCCGTAATTCCGCACAGCTGGCCGGTACGCGAAGACCGCTTTTCGTCGTACCGTGCGGGATTTGAGATCCGCACCCTGCGACGCTGTGAGCGCGTGTTGATGTTGCATCATTTCAAGGAGGGTGAACTGACCGACGCGCCGTTGGTAAAGTCGACCAATTTCAACTACAGCCAGGACCCTTGGGCCGGGATTTCCTTGCTCGAGGGCGTGACGGTATGGGGGTATCGCAAGGATTCTCAAAATCCCGGGCACTACCTCGCACGCGATATGCCTCCGGTCACCTTCAAGTATTCCCAATTCGAGCCTGATAAACAGCGATATCGGTCGGTAACCGCAGACGGGGATGATTTACCGCCGCTCGCGCTCAACGATCCAAACACGACGCTCATGGATATCTTCGGCGACGGTCTTCCGGACATCGTGCAATCAACGGAAAGCGGATTCCACTTCTGGGAAAACCAAGGTGACGCCACTATCGGTCGACGACACCCATTGCATGGAGCCCAGCCGCCGATCATGTTAGGTCAACCAGGCGTCGCCGTTGGCGATTTGGGTGGCGACGGTCTGCCAGACCTTATCGTTGATGCGCCGCCGGTTTCGGGATTCTACGAGGCAACGCCAGATGGCGGGTGGAAGACTTTCAGACCGTTCACGAGCAGACCGACGATGAACCTCGCCGACCCCAACGCGCGATTGGTGGATCTCACCGGCAACGGTTTGTCTGACCTGCTGATTACGCGCGATACACATTTTCTCTGGTATCGCTCGAAGGGAGAAGCGGGTTACGAGGAGCCCCGCATGATCTCGCGGCAGCATGATCTCGACGCCTTCCCTGATGTCTACTTCAGCGATCCCAGGGTTCGGCTCGCGGACATGACGGGGGACGGTCTCAACGACATCGTTCTGCTGCACGACGGCCGCATTGACTATTGGGCTAATCTGGGGTGGGGATCATGGAGTAAGCGCCTTTCCATGGCGAATACCCCACGCATCGGATACGGATTCGACCCGCGGCGCCTGTTTCTTGTGGACCTGGATGGCACGGGCTGTAGTACCGATCTGGTCTATGTGGACTTTGACCAAGTGCACTTTTGGTTCAGCCGGTCCGGCAACTCGTGGAGCGAAAAGCATACGATTAAAGGCACGCCCTTTACTGTGGACACGACCGCGTTGCAGTTCGCGGATTTCTTCGGCACCGGGACAGCCTGTCTCATCTGGAGTTACGACTTTGGGTCGACGGCAGGAAGTAACTACAAAGTGCTTGATTTTTGCGGCGGCAAGAAGCCGCACCTGTTGGTCGAGATGAGCAACAACATGGGCGCCACGACCCGCGCCCAGTACGCCGCATCCACCAAGTTCTACCTGGACGACAAGAAGAATGGAAGCCCCTGGGTAACCAACCTGCCGTTCCCGGTACAGGTGCTGGAAAAAACCGAAGTCATCGATCACATCAGCAAGACCAAGCTCGTCACGACCTACAAATACCACCACGGTTACTATGAGGGGCGCGAGCGAGAGTTCCGAGGGTTTGGCAGGGTAGATCAATATGATACAGAAGAGTTTGAATCGTTCATTAGCTCATCCCTCCATGGGGATGCAGTAGCATTTGATAACAATAATAAATCATTTCATGTGCCTCCTGTCCTAACCAAAACCTGGTTTCATACAGGTGTGTATTTTGACAGAAACCTGCCGTCAGCAACAGGGTTTTTTTACGACGAGCAGGACATGATGGATGCCTATAGAAATGAATTTTATAAGGGAGATAACAAGGCCTTTGAACTGGACAATCATATTGTTGATAAAAGTGATACGCCTCATGAGGCATATCGTGCGTTGCGTGGCTCCATCCTGCGGAGCGAGGTGTATGCTCTCGACAAAACTGATAAGGAAATACACCCTTATACAGTTACTGAAAACCGGAATGAAGTCCGGCGGCTGCAAAAGCGCTTTTCAAACAATCATGCAGTATATCTTGCTAAACAGAAAGAAAGCATATCTTACCATTATGAGCGAAATCCGGATGATCCCCGTGTTACGCAGCAACTTACCCTAGAGTTTGATGATTGGGGCAATGTGATTAAAAGCGCAACAATAGGCTACCCACGTCGCCCTATTAATGCTCACTATGATGAACAGAGGGAGATAAAGGCAACATATAGCTGGTCGCAGTTTATTAATGAAGACCAACAGCAGAATTACTACTACGTTGGGATCAATTGTGAGGCCAAGGTATTTGAGGTCCATGGTTTTAATTGGCTGTGGCCCGCAGGAGATGCACGTCCTGTCCCTGTTAAGGAAGCAGATTTGGCAGGCATTACAAATAATCCTGATCAATTTCTACCCTACCATCCAACGACACCAACGAATCTTGCTGGAATTGAAAAAAGAATTGTTGACTGGAAAAGGGTCTATTTCAGACAAGATGCTGATCCTCATCTGATTGATACAGTTGATAATACGGCTCACCGATTACCGTTGTGTCAAATAGACTCGCTCGGTCTGCCTTATGAAACATACCAGGTAGTTTTTACCAATGCTATTCTACAGACTATTTTTGGAAACCGTTTAGCAGGAATAAATCTTGGCTCTGAAGGTGGATACGTTCAGGAGGGTAATTACAATGGTGAGGATTACTGGTGGATACCTTCCGGAAGGCAAAGTTTCGACAAAAATAAATTTTATCACCCACAAAAGTCCCAAGACCCTTTTGGAAATATAACATCAACCGAAATTGATGATTATGCTCTCCTGGTAATCAGAGTTACCGATGCGCTGCCTGCCCCCCAGACCAACATTATCGAATCCCGCAATGACTATCGCGTGCTGCAACCGTATGAGGTCATCGACCCCAACGGTACCCATAGCCAGGCCGCCTTCGACACCCTGGGGCTGGTGGTGGGTAGTGCTATATGGGGAGAAGATGAGAACGGAAACCCGGTAGGCGATTCCCTGGCGGGTTTCGAGGCAGACCTTGAAGATGTAGTCCGGTCTCAACATATCGCGGATCCGTTAAACGTGGATACCAGCTTCGACAGCAATCCACACAATATTCTCAGGCAGGCCACCACCAGGCTAGTCTATGACCTCAAGCGCTATATGCAAACCGGCGAGCCCAATGTGGTTTATACCCTGGCGCGTGAAACACATGTCTCAAATGAACAGGGTACACCCTCGAGGATACAACACCGCTTCTTCTATTCCGACGGCTTTGGCCGGGAGTATCAAAGTAAGATTCAGGCAGAGCCGGATAACGCTGCACCGAACATTCCGCGTTGGGTCGGAACCGGTACCAAAATCTATAACAACAAAGGCAAGCCGGTCGAAAAGTATGAACCCTTCTTCAGTGATACTCACTTACCCGGTATCGAACAACATGGCGTCAGCTCGGTGTTGTTTTATGACCCTCTTGAGCGCGTTATCTGCACTTTGCATCCCAACCACGCCTGGGAAAAGGTGGTATTCGATCCCTGGAAGCAGAACACCTGGGATGTGAACGACACTATTCATACCATTTTCCGCTATGACCGAACTACAGGCACGTTGCCGGATGAGGATTTTAGTCCAGCTGATGATGAAGATGTCGGTCAATTCTTCAGAGCGATAAAGCGCGAACACTATTGGCCCACCTGGTACAAGTTGCGAATCAATAATGCCCTGAGAGATGCCAGGTGGCCACTGACCGATGAATACGGTCAGCCACATTCGATAAACACCTATCGCAATCCCGCCGAACAACGTGCCGCCCGATTGGCGGCCCAACATGCTGGCACACCGACCACTGCGCATCTCGATACGTTGGGCCGACCATTCCTGACCGTAGCGGACAATGGCCGGGATGACACAGGCAATGATGTCTATTTCAAGACCTGCGTGAAACTGGATATCGAGGGCAATGATCTTAAAATAACTGATCCACGGCAGTATGAAATGAATGAGGGTCGTGCGGCTAACGCCAAAATTCATAACTTTATTCACGGGTTTGATATCGCCGGTCGCAAGCTCTACGTGAACAGTGTGGATGCTGGCGAGAAGTGGCTGTTCCTGTCGGTGGATAATCAACCCCTCTACAGTTGGGATGCCAATGGCAACCGTATCCAGCTGGCGTTTGACAAGCTCCGGCGACCAAAGAAAACCCTAGTCCAACGCTCGGCACCACACAACGATGAAATTGTCAGTCATGTGAGTATCTATGGGGAAGCGTTAGCCACCAATGCAGCGCCTTATACACCTAGCCAACATCACCTGCGCGGCCAGATCTACGCCGTCGTTGACAGTTCTGGTTTGAGCGTCAATTTGAATTACGACTTCAAGGGCAATCTCACCGCAGCCAAGAAACTGCTGGCGAAGAAATATACCGACATACCGGACTGGAGCACCATTGACTTTACCCAGACAGTGACCCAAATCGAGCAGGCCCTGTTGCCCTTACTGGAAGATGAGGTCTTTTACAGTTTCAGCCTTTACGATGCGCTTAATCGGGTAATTGAATCCATTGCTCCCGACCATAGCAAGGTTACACCGGCTGATGCAGTCCCAACGGATGGTAGTGTCTATAATATGGTATTCAACGAAGCTAACCTGCTGGACAGTGTCGCGGCAGATATCAGTGCCGAGCGAGCCGCGGGGGTATCGCCAGGCCAGAGCTATCGCAGTTTTGTCAGCAACATCAACTACAACGCACGCGGGCAGCGTGACTCCATAGAGTATGGCAATGGCGTGGTGACGAGCTATGACTATGAACCCGAAACCTATCGCTTGTTGAATCTGACTACCCGGCGCCAGAACAATTCACTGTTGCAGAACCTACACTATGCATATGACCCGGCCGGGAACATTACGGGCATTAAAGATGATGCAATAAAGACCATCTACCATGATCAACAGGCCATCGAACCCGTCTCACAATACCAATACGATCCAAGCTACCGCCTGATCACCGCAACCGGCCGTGAGCACAAGGCTATGGGTGCTGGCCATTATCGTCACCCAAATTCATTCAAGCAGAGTGAATTTGTGACTGTGCCCCCATCAACAGATGCGCAGGCCCTGCAGATGTATACCGAAAGCTTTAACTACGATCCGTCTGGTAACCTGGATGAACTCATTCATCGCCGTGGAACCACAACCAGTGGTGCGGTGTTATGGCGCAGGCAACAGAGCTATGATACAGCCAGTAACCGCATTGCAACCAGTGGAGCGGCCGCTAGTGATAACACTAGAAGGGATGCGCAGTTTTCGATCACCCACGATACCAATGGTAACATTACCAGTCTGGCACATCTGGCTAATCTTTCCTGGGATTTCAATAACCGCTTGCTCCATGTTCAACTGGATGCAAGTGGTGGTGAGGCCTACTACCAATACGACATGTCCGGTCAACGCACGAGAAAAATCGTGTTAAAAGGTGCAAACACCAAAGAGGAACGAATCTATTTGGGAGGCTATGAGGTCTATCGAAAAAACATAAATGGTAATCCAGACCTGGAGCGGCAAACCCTGCACGTAATGGACGACAAACGGCGGATGACGTTGGTAGAGACACAAACCTTTTCCGCAACGGGTGGGCCATCTTCACCTCGATTTAGATATCAACTCATTAACAATATAGGCTCAGCTGTAACTGAGGTTGATGAGACACAGGCAGCAAATATTATCAGCTATGAAGAGTATTATGCCTATGGTGGTACATCATTCATCGGTGGTAAAAGTCAGACAGAAGTGAGTCTGAAACGCTATCGCTATTCGAATAAAGAGAGAGATGATGAGACGGGGCTTTATTTTTATGGCGCGAGATATTATGCGCCGTGGATGGGGAGGTGGTGTTCACCAGATCCCGCCGGTATGGTGGATGGTCTTAACATATATTCGCTTGTGAAAGGTAGACCCACAATTGCCTACGATCATGATGGAAGAAAGGGAGTTCCAACAACGATCGATTTGCAAGGCGGTGGTTACGAAGTTGCTGAAAGAGGAGCAGATACTCTCCATGGAGGGATGGTCACACAAGGTACCGGACAAAGAGTTTTCGATTTCTCAGATAATCCAGGAGTCATTGAGAGTTCATCATCTTTGAAGGAGCAGACTATATCTGACCAGCAGAAAGAAAAGATTTCTAGTGAGACACCCAATGAGAACATAGATGAGCCGGTTGAGAAAATCGAAACGGCGGGTGATATTGCTAGGGTTTGGGAGCAAAACTATAAAGAGTCTTCCAAAGCTTTAGAGAATTGGGTAAGTGAAGATCCCAGCTTAGCAAAAACTCTAGCTGCTACGGCAGTGCAGACGGCAATGGATTTAGGAGCAGGCTTCGTGGAGGTTCTGAAACTCGGTGAAGGAGCTGCAGAGGGTGGCTGGGGTTGGGGGAAGGACGCTCTGAGGTTGCTCGCTGTTGTTCCGGTTATTGGGCGTCTCAGATCTGTTAAAACTGCAGCTTCGGGAGCATTTCGTGGGGTTATTACAAGACTGGGGCAGTTGTCAAGGAGTAAACATGTTGTTCGTTTAGCAAAAACCATCAGGGGTATAATCTATGAACCACGATGTTGGAGTACTGCACAAAGACTTCGCGACTATGGACTTAAACTAGGGACGGGTTTCAATAAGCTTCTAACAGCCAAGGGTTACCCTTGGTCACCAATGACATATGAACATCTTTTTATATCACAAAGACTTATGAGGTCTAGTCAATCTTTGTTGTTGAGAGGATTAGGCAATTCGTACCTAAATACTTTTCTAAGAATCTCGGGACGTCTTAACACTAACTTGTATAACTCTAGAGCTCTTGATTTGGCTTTTAAATTTGGTGTTTTAGCAGGTTATCCTGGACTTGGATATTTCTCATATAAGTTTGGCGAATCTGTACGAGAAAACTATGTGGAGCCTGCGCTTGCGGAAGGGGCAAAACGCTAAATATAAGGCGTGCCGAAAAACGGGACAGATTTATTTCAGAAAATGAGTAATATGGGACAGGCCACGATTTCAGACACGTAATTCGTCGGCGACAAGTGCAGTCATTGTGAAAAACCGTAGGGACCATAGGGTCAGATCTTGCATTGTGCATCGAAAATTGTGATGTGAGTACCTGTGATGGTGGAGTGAGTAAACGTAGTAATAAAAAAATAGGTATTTTGCATCAGATTGATTAAATTCAGTATTTTTAATCGATACACAGGAGTGTCGTCAAGTGATAGGTGAGCCAATTTTAAATATTATTTTATACACTAGTCTGTATTTAATAAGGTCTGGCTCGATTGATATCCAATGTACAGATTGGTTTCTCTCAGGCTAGTTAGTATAAATTAAAGGATGTATTCTCTATATCATAACCTATTGATTTTTGATTCAAATTTGTGAAGATCCCTCAGGGACAGACCCCTTTTATCCAAGGAGTAGGGGAAATAAGTTGTGTCTGTGGGGGTATTGAAAAACCTCGGTACCCGTTATTGCGATTTAAAAAAAGAAATCTCAAGTCTTTATTAATCAATATGTTAGAGATTGCCGCGTCGCATTCGCTCCTCGCAATGACACTTTTTCAACAGCCCTTATGCCTCTGTCTTTCAAGAATGCGACCCCGGAACTGAATCGCCTTAGGAGCTGCAGGTGATCGGATCCCGAGAAGGCCGTGTCGTTTTACTTGTGAAGAGAACCAGGAGGGATGTCGCTGAAGGAGCTGGCCGGAAGGTTTGGGCTTGAAAAATCTAACGTCATCCGTGCGGTGGGAAGAGTCAGTTGGTTAAGGAGTGACTATTCCCTAAAGGATCTTATTGCTCGAATGGTTGAGCGAAACATAGAGCTAAAAATATAGTCGCGGTAGGAATGCCGGT
>JAGLZA010000142.1 GCA_023131835.1 Caldifarciminota bacterium | reverse complement strand
GTTTTGTGAGGACAACCACCGAGCAGAATGCGTTAAATCTAATACTTTTTAGAAATTGACCGCGTCTTTTCGTGTGGCAAGTCCGAATGGCTGATGAAAATGTGCCATTTTTCGTAGTAATTAAATGTGACATATTGCTTTGGAATAACAGCGCCCTTAATAAAAAGGTATAGAAGTTACTTCCTAAAACCAATACTCCCTAAGGCATCTGTTCCATAATCATTGTCAAGGGGTCCTGGATTGACTTTATATCTCTTAAATCAAAATTCTTTCCAAAAATCACAGCATCATTATATGTATGCATACCGTTTATTGCACCTGGTGGTTGAAAAAGCCTTTCTGTGGTTACATCCGCCTTTAAATCAAAACCCGGGTGAGGATGAACGATAATATCAGCTGCTTTCTCTAAATACTGGCCAGAATATATCTCCTCTCTAAAAAAGACCTCTTTTAAGATTGATTCGTTATCCGGGCTTTTAAGCTCCAGAAGTTTTTCCTTTAACTCCTGCCGCAGTTTATCATATTCACCTTCTAAAACCCCTCCCTTCTCTTCCCTACCCTTAAGGTTTATATATACCCTACCTGGTATCAACGAATAGGCTCTGGATTCTTTTGAGAGGTCTGTTATATCTTTAGGGGCATCTCTATCAAAAAAAAGATAACCCTCTTCCTTCAGGAATTGATTCAATTGAACATTAAACCTCACACGGCAAAAACCATGATCAGAGAGTACCAATAATTTATCGTTCTTATTCAATGAATCAAGAATAACACCTATCCATCTATCCAGTTTACGATAAAATCCTTCGAAATCTTCCTTAAACTCCCCATTATCCTCATAATCACTCCAGAAGAAATGATTGATACGATCAGTCTCCATTATATTGCACTGAGCAAAATCATAATTATCCTTCTTAAGTAATTCAAGGAATATCTTCATTCGTCCATCTAAAGTTCTATGGATTTCCTCCATAAATCTCTTTCTATTGGTATGTCCAAGCCCTGGGTCAACATCAATTACATAATCCCTCTTTTTTAAATATGGAACCAAAGAAGGAGGATAAACTCCCCTTTCGATATCAGGTGTCAGGAATCCTGATATCAGAATACCGTTTACTTCTTCCGGAGGAAAAGTCAGAGGAACATTCATTACGAGTACCTTTTTTCCCTGCTCTGATAGTTTCTTCCAGAGCGTTTTAACAGTTCTATCCCTCCCAAGGGGTATCTTCAAACGAAAGGGAGAGGCAGTCCTGTCCACAAAACCAAATATGCTGTGTTCACCTGGATTCTTACCCGTCATATAGGATGTCCATGCCACAGAAGATACTGGTGGATATACAGAATTATATTGTTTTAGTCCAGTATATTCTTCAACAAACTTTTTTAGATTAGGATATTTCCCTTTCTCTATACCTTCTTTCAAAAAGGTATATGGAACACCGTCAATCCCAATAACTACAACCTTGTCCTTCCTTTTAAAAAACATATATACTCCTTAATTAAAAACAGAAAACCCTGATGAGGGTTAACACTCCAAGGCATATTGTGACAATCCCTACAGTAATAACAAATTTTTCCTCATTAATCCTTTTCACAATTCGAACTGCGAGTGGAACCGAAGCGATTGCACCAACAGCAAGTGGCAGTGCCAATCGAAAATCTGTCTTGTCCTGTCCAAAGATATAAACCAACAAAGCTGCAAAACAGGAAGCTGCCTCAGCAAAAGAAGTTATACCTACTGAACTCTTTGAGGGCACACCGGATAATATCTGGCCACTGGTCATAACAGGGCCATATCCTCCTCCACTCATACCTTTGTTAAAAGAGGCAATGAGTGCCAATAGGCTTATCTTTAACCAGTTAAATCTTATCCTCCTTTCCCGAAAGAGATAAACAAGTATCCCCATAGAGATAACCATAAATCCAATATATATCTTAATGTAAACTTGAGGGATATTCAATACTACAAAACCAGCACTTACCCCTCCTATCATACCAAACCCTGTTAAAAGAAGAGCAATCTTTAAGTATATACTATTCTTTGACAGGTCAACATTTCCATGCCTATGATGTAATATTCCTGCAAGGATACCTGTAATCAGTTCAGATATCAATATTGCAGGAACCACTATTATAGGTGAAAATCCAAAAAGAATGAGAATTGGCCCTAATGTTGTGCCGTAGCCCATCCCTAAAGAGGAATCGATTGTTTCACATAGAAACGATACAACCATCAATATTATTATTATGGAAATATTCAAATCCATTTAGTTCCTAAGGGATTATTCCACCTGCCACTACATCATTACCACGAACAAGAACGAATCTTCCCAGTTCCTGAATATCATTGAACTTTGTTACAACAATAGGCTCTTCTGTTCTGATTTCTACTTCTCCAATCTCTAAATTGCCAATCCTGGTAGCATCCTCCTCTATCACTTCAAGAGAAGAAGAATCTATCCTCTTTTTTATGCAAGTAATATTAGCATTGACTTCCTGAGTAGATAATCGCATCCTGATACTCTCATCTATAATAAATCCCTGTTTCGAGAGCCAGATGAGATTTGCTTTAATCCGGTTGGTAACGATAGGCTCTTTACCTTCAACACACATAACACTTCCTCTCTGGATGAAGTTCGGATCTTCTATTATAACCCCTATTGATTCTCCAGCAACCACTCTTTCTCTGTCCTCTTGAAATTTCTCAATCCTCTTTATAGAACTCTTTCTACCTTCCGGTAATATTTTCACCTCCATACCCGCCTCAACCCTTCCTGCTTCAACCCTTCCAACTGCAATCCTATTACCATCTATCTCATAAACATCTTGAATCGGGAAAAGGAGACTCTTATCCTCTGCAGTACTCCCAAGCTTTATTGAATCGAGTGATTGAAGGATATTCGGTCCGTCATACCAATCCATTTTTCGAGAACGAGTGGCAACATTATCACCTTTCAAAGCAGATATTGGTATATAGTAATCCGCATTCATCCCAATTTGTGTAAAAAACCCCCTTACTTCATTACTTACTCTTTTAAATTTTTCTTCCTTATAATACACTATATCCATCTTATTTATGGCGACTATAACCTGAGCGATCCCAAGCATTGATAGCAGATTGGCATGCCTTTTCGTTTGTTCGCAAATTCCTTCTGTTACATCCACTATCAAAAGGGCCATCTCCGCCTGAGACGCACCACTTATCATATTCTTCACATATTCCACATGGCCTGGTGCATCAATTATAACATATCCTCTCTTTGGGGTTTCAAAGAAGGTATGAACTGTATCTATGGTAATTTTCCGCTCTCTCTCTTCACGAAAATGGTCCACCAGGAAAGCAAATTCAATCTCTCCGTCCATCCTCTTCTCTCTAGATTCTTCTATCTCTTTTATCTTATCATATGGTATCGAATCGGTATCAACCAGAAGTCTACCTATAAGAGTGGATTTTCCGTGATCTATATGTCCAACAATAACGAATTTCAGAAATCCTCTGTCTTCCATTTTCCTCTCTACATATAACCAAGGGCGCGCAGTTTCTGCATAATATAATCAGATTCTTTATCCTGTGCTCTACCACTCCTCTCAGAAATCATAGTTGTCTTTAGTTCCTCGATAATCTTGTCTATTGTATCTGCATCCGAAGATACTGGTTCTACACACGGTTTACAACCTATACTCCTGTAACGCTTTTCATTCCTGGCAAAATATAGATCTACTATGGGTATATTCTCCCTTTTTATATACCTCCATATATCCAGTTCCGTCCATCCAAGTAGGGGATGCACCCTTATATGTTCCTCTGTATTTAGTTTTGACTTGTATTGATCCCACAATTCAGGAGGCTGATTCGTGTAATCCCATACAAAATCCTTATCCCGTGGTGAAAATACCCTCTCCTTTGCCCTTATGCCATGCTCATCCCTTCGTATACCAAGATACAAGGCCTGAAATCCATATTTATTCAGGGCATCCTTCAAGGCTCTGGTCTTGAGTTGAGTGCAACATTCTAACCTTCCCTTCTCAGGTGTCATACCACTCACAATGGCTTCCTCATTTCGGTGTACTATAAGATCCAGGCTCCATATCTTTTTGTATGTATCTCTAAATTTATAGATCTCGTTGAACTTATACCCTGTATCTATATGTAGAATGGGGAAAGGAATCTTTCCGAAGAATGCTTTTCTTATAAGCCACAATAAAGTGGTAGAATCCTTCCCTATGGACCAGAGCGCTACTACATTATGGTGGAATTGATAGTATGCTTCCCTTATTATAAAAATACTCTGATTCTCCAATCTGCTTAAATGCTCTACTCTCTCCTCCTTTTTTAATTATATACCAAAATCTATCCTCATTATCGACAATTGTCAAGGACAATTATCACCCTTCCCCACCTTTATTTCACCACAGAGACACAAAGAACACAAAGCCCTTCACCCTCTGATTTTTGTAATTAAGAGAAAAAAAGAGAGGACCGCACCATACCACACTTTTTGCAAACCTCTTAGTGTAATCCCTAAACCCTCAATCTTTACTATTTGTGTTTTCAGAGAAAGAAAGGGAGGAAAAGAAATTATTAAGGGCGTTCAATTGAACGCCCCTGCTGAAACATCAACCTTTTCTTACCCCTCAAGGAAGGCCTTATACCCCTTATAGGTATGAAAGAGATCTCCCTTACTCACTATCTCAAAAGGTGAATGCATAGCAAGAAGAGGAGGACCAGAATCTATAACCTGTAATCCAAGTTGCGCCAGGAATTTAGCAACGGTCCCTCCCCCACCAAGATCAACCTTACCCAATTCACCTGTCTGCCACCTGACATCAGCCTTATTATAGATTCCTCTAACCTCTCCAACGAATTCAGCGTGAGCATCGCTCGATCCTCCCTTTCCACCATGACCTGTATACTTAGTCAAGACTATGCCATAACCTATCTTCGCAGCATTATATTTATCCAGCACTTCCGGATAGGTGGGATGCAGACCAGCAGTCACATCGGCCGAAATAACAGAAGACTTTTCTATAACATATCTTATATTCCTGTAAGTCGGGTCAATACCAAGAGATTCCAAAAGCTCCATAATGAAATCTGTAACAATCTGGGAGTTAGCACCTGTGTTGCCTTCTGATCCAATTTCCTCCTTATCAAAGAGAATCACTGTCGGGACCTTCTTCATCTTCTCTACTGAAAGTAAAGCCTTAAGGGCAGAATATGCACAAATTCTGTCATCATGCCCATAACCACCTATAAGTGATTCATCCAGTCCCACATTCCTTGCCTTCCAGGCAGGAACGAGCTCTAATTCCGCACTTATCAAATCCTCTTCTTCGATTCCATATCTGGATTCAAGGAGGTCAAGTATGTTCTTAAGAACAGGGTTCTCTTTCCCCTTTTCCTTTTTCTTCTCTTTTGGATAAGATCCAAAGAGCACATTCAATTCCTCTCCTTTTGCAAACTCTTTGATTTTCTTCTCCTGTTGTTCCCTTGAAAGATGCGGTAATAGATCTGGAATAGTAAAAACAGGTTCACCCTCATCTTCACCTATCACTATCTCCTTAACCTTCTCATCTTTAGTTACAACAACGCCATGGATTGATAAGGGGATTGACAGCCATTGGTATTTCCTTATTCCTCCATAGTAGTGAGTCTTTAGTAAAACAAGGTCCTGTTCTTCATATAAGGGAGTAGGTTTTAGATCAATGCGGGGCACATCTATATGGGCTGCAATGATTCTCATACCTGTGCTCAATATATCCTTCGAAGGTTTTGCTACAACAAGGGCTTTTTTCCTTATATTCCTTACAAAAAAATCTCCCTTACCTTTTAACATTTGGATAGACGCATTCACAACCTCTCGTTCTGTCTTATTAGCATTGAGAAAATCTATATAACTATCTGCGAAATCATATATCGTGGTCTTATCATCTACATTCTTCCAAACAGATATCTTATCCATATTACCTCCTTTCAAGAATAATTGATAGGACAAACAGTAAAAAAGCAAAAACAAGAAAAAAATTGGAACCATTATGATAATTTAGTCTACCAAAGAGTTTTTCTCTCTCTGAAGTCTTCAAGGTATCAATGTTTGACTCAGACGGATCTGGATTGACGGATATGTAGCCTTTTTTAACGACCCCATCCAAAACTGTATATACTCCCGGGGTACCAGTTTTTGAAAATAAATATCTCCCTCTCTCAATTCTTTGGGGTTGATGTCTTCTCCCATCAGGAGTAAGGATAGCCGGTTTATATGAAGTCTCAAGAACAAGGTACTCATCCATTATCAAGTTCATTTTATAACCAGGTTCAACAAGTGAAGATATGAGTTGATACAGAAAGGGAACGAATATAGGATGAAGTGTTAGATCTGATTCTTCTAAAGATACGGGTAACCATAATAGATTTTCGGTCTTTTTTATAAATGGATCTCCATTCTCAAAATATGCGAGTGTTATTCCAGTATTTAGTATACAGTCATAAGTAACCGGGATATCACAAAGGGACTTTGTCCACGGAGCATCAAAAATACCAGATAAATCGCCTAACTGTGATATCCTGAGTGGAATACAAGTAGCATAGGGCGAAAGATCTCCTCCCGAAAGACATATAATACCGGGTATGGATGATGCCATTATTCTGGGAAGCAATGTTAGGGGAAGTCCAAGGGATATGATCATATCTCCTTCTTTCTTACCAGTAGGTTCCTTCCTCCATTTAACCGAGAACGAGTATGGGTCAAGAGCGGAGAGGAGTCTTTTGGGATATTCTTTAGAATAAATTACTATTTCCATCTTTGGTATTACAGAAAATGCGAGATACCGGATATTATCGAAATGAAATCCATCATCGTTTATCTTCAGAAATCCCTTATGTGGTCCTTCTTTTAACGAAAAACTAAACCCTATTTCATTCTTGCCTGACTGGAGAGTGAGGGTTTTCTTCTGTATCTCCACTTCATCGATAACAAGGGATAGATCAACCTTTCTTGAATCCTTGAATTGATTCAAAATGGTGAATATAATAGATATATCTCTTCCAGAAAAGGTAGAACCGATCTGGCTATTAACTATCCCTATATTCCCTTGTGGAAATGACATCTTCTGGATGTCGATCCCCGGATACATCATACCCTCCCTTAGTAATTTAGCAAAGCCATTCCTCTGGGCATCAGTAATTAAAAGACCTGTTGGATATTTCTTAACTGCCCTATCAATCAGAGCCATCCCACCTTTATTGGGCACCACAACATCTCCTGCAGGAGTGAAGTCCATATCCTGCATTGAAAGGGATTGGTCCAGTATCATCTTTCGAGCATTCCCTTCCATAAAGGGAAAGGGGATCAAAAGATTAGAAGCAACCAATGTCATTGATACGATGATTCCAATCCTGATAAAGAGGAGAAGTAATCGTTTTAATCTAAACCATCTCAAGAGGTGTTTATCACTCTTTAGCACAAATAAGAGAGTAGGAAAATCCTTTGTCTTTAATAACCTTTTTGAGATGAAATGGATGATAATTGGAATAGGAACAAGAAAAAGGAGATAAACAAATCCTGGAAAATTCATAGGAGACGCTTCCTTTTACTCAAATAAGATGACAGTGCTCTATAGTATGGAGTTGTAGTTGTAACAACAGAATAATCAATTCGGTGTGAGGCAAAATCCGTTTTGTATTGTTCTAAGAATCGATTAAACCTTTTATGATATAAATCCTTTATATTCACAGGATTTACAGGAATAGTTGTGTAATCTTCCATATCCCTGAATAAAGCCTGCTCGTTGAAATCAAATTCCAACTCATCCGAATCCAGTATATGGAAAACAATAATCTCATTCTTCCTCACCTTGATAAGCCTGAAGGCATTTATTACCTCTTCCTGGTCATCCAATAGATCAGAGAGGACTATTATAAGACTCCTCCTTTTCATAGTAGGAGCTAAATTAAAGAGAACATCGGAAAGAGAGGTTTTATAAGATGGTTCTGAATTGGTCAGATCCTTGAGTATGAGATTAAGATGCGTAAGACGACTCTTGGGGGGTATAAAAGATCTTATCTTCTGGTCAAATAGAACAAGACCTACTGAATCACACTGATGCAATAAAAGGTAAGCAAGACTGGCGGCAAGGGTTCTTGCATAATGAAACTTTGTTATTCCTTTGCCATAGTTCATCGATTTACTCTTGTCCACCAGCAAATAAGCCGTGAGATTTGTTTCTGCCTGATATTTCCTGAGGTAATACCTATCGGTTCTTCCATAGAGTTTCCAATCAATCCTGCTTATTGGATCTCCTGGATAGTAAGAACGGTGTTCGTGAAATTCAAGGGAAAAACCATAAAAAGGACTTTGATGTAGACCCGTAATAAATCCTTCAACTACTAATCGTGCCCTCAGGTTGAGGGCACCTATTTTTTCAATTATCTCAGGTTGTAGAAGTTCCAACTATCTCAACCTGACAAGACCACAACCCTTTCTTTCTTTCCTTCTATTATGATAAGCGGGTTTCCGTTTTCATCAAATCCTATAATACCATACTTGGTAGGGATAGAATCTGTTCCTAAAGGTGTAAAAAATCCTATCCCAATCTGACCGGGCTCACCGCTCTGTTTTCCGTTGACACCTTCGGGCGAAGTGTCTTCAAAATCACGAGGCACATCGTATTTAAACACCAGAATGTCATCAATGCTTATTTCCTTGTTGGTATATGGATTAATGGGAATTTCTATTGCTGCAATATTCTCATAGATCTCAGTGAGATCTGTTGGTTTTACCCCCTGGTGAAAAGCAATATAGCGTTCCATACCTGCTTTTACAGTGAACATACTTGATTGAAGTTTACTTCGATTTGCATTGATCTTTGCCAGCTCATACTGAGGCTTTATCACTATGAACATTAGTAAAACAAAAGCTACAGCTATACATATATCCAAAATCCACAATAATCCTTTCTTCATCACTCCTCCTTTTTTAACAAGAATAATAGAATTTTGCATTGTGTCAAGAGGTATTTTATCATACACAACCCTCCATTTTTTGCCACAGAGGGCACAGAGAACTCAGAACCCCACCAAACCCCCTTATTTCTTTGGTTTTCAGAGAATGAAAGAGAGAAAAGGAATTTGGTAGGGGCGTTCAATTGAACGCCCCTACAGGAAAAATGTATTATTAGTACTTGTAATTACTGCATTAATAGTGTTTGGGTGTAAAATTTTGGAGAATGGGTAAGTATTTTTTCACTTGCTCGAATAAATTCGTACTTCGATGGACTGACCCCATATGACCACACTCTTGACTTAATTGAATTTGACTGTAATTTATGTATAGTAAGATATGAAAAATACGATTTATTGTAGATTGTTAGATTGGTGTCGTGTCTTGGCATCTGACATTTTCTAGCAAAGCAATGAATGGTTTAGCTTATGAAAAAAGTTTTAAAGGTATTAAAAGGTTAAATAAACAAAATAAACAGAATGTCTAATGAGAACAGAACAAGGTTTTATAGAGGTATTAAAAGATGTCCACTCAAGATAATCCATATATGATTGATTGGGCAATTACGAATAGATGCAATCTTGACTGCTTACATTGTAGAGGAATGGCTGAGGAGGAACTTAACAATAAAACTGTTTTAAGGGTTGCAAGGGAGATACCATTGCTAAAACCGAGATGGGTTATCATTGAAGGAGGAGAGCCACTTCTACAAAAGGAATTATTTGAAATCATCAAAATAATTCACAGGTATGGAATCAGGGTCTATCTTATCACCAATGGTATGTTACTTGATGAGAATATAATTAGAAGGTTTAGAGAATTGGATGTGAACCTTATGATAAGCATCGACGGAGCCGATAAGGAGAGTTATGAAAGGATAAGAAAAGGAGCAAGTTTTGGACGATTAAAGGAATCCGTTGAACTCGCAAACGATTATAACATTCTTGATTCCTGCCCTGTTACTATTGGAAAGCATAACCATCAGCAAATTGGTAAATTATTCAAATTTGCAAAGGAAATAGGATATAAAAAAATCACATTTCTGGGATTGAAACCCTGTGCGGATTATAATAAATATGTCTTAAATGCAAAAGAATACGAGAAAATTTTCTTTTCTATCATCCAATATCAGCGTGATTATAAGATGGATGTATATGTTGACGAACCATTCTTTAAACCATTTTTAAAGGAACATAACATCGATTATTCGGTTAATTCTGAAGATGGTATTATAGTGCAGGATGTCTCTCGTTGTATCTTTGGTGACTATATGTTTATTGAAACAAACGGGGATGTAAAACCCTGCACATTTGCTCCTGTTGTAATAGGCAATGTTAATGAAAAAGGGCTGGATGAAATATGGAACGATATGAAGGATTCGGAATTGATCAAAAAGATAAAAGACCTGAAAACGAGAGAAAATCCATGCGGGGAGTGTAAATATTTATATGAATGTGCAGGTTGTAGGTCAAGGACATTCGGTTTAACCAGAAGTTGGACAGAGTCAGATCCTTCCTGCCCCTTAAGATTGGTGTCAGATGTCAAGACCTGACACCGTAAAAAGGAGGAAAAGGATGAGAGTTGTGGGAATAGATCCGGGTACATATAGCTTTGACCTCTTCGGAATGGAGAACAATCAAAAAACCATAGTAGATGAATCAATAAAATCAGAGGATATCTTCAAAAACCCTCACACACTCATTGAGAAACTCGAAGGATTAATGCCACTAAATATCATTATTGGACCATCCGGATATGGAATACCCTTAAAGGATATAAGAGATATGACAGAAGATGATATCGGCAGGATGATTCCTTTAGACACACAGGTGGCCGTAAATGAAGGCATAAAGGATGTGCTTTTAGAAATGAAGGATAAGGAGATGCCTGTATATTTTACCCCTGGTGTTATTCATCTTGCAACTGTTCCCTCTTACAGAAAATGGAATAAGTTTGATATGGGAACAGCAGATAAGGTATGTTGTATAGCTCTGGGGATAAAAGACCAATCAGAGCGTCTAAACATTGCTTTTGACAAAACATCCTTTATCTATGTAGAAGTGGGATATGGATTTACGGCTGTAATGGCTGTAGAAGATGGAAGGATTACTGATGGAATAGGTGGAACGAACGGGAGTATTGGATTTCTCGGATGTGGTGGAATGGATGCTGAGATAGCGATAAGATTAAAACCTCCTTTAACTCAGGAGATTGTTTTCAAGGGAGGAATAAAGGATTTTGCAGGTAAGGATATTGAACCAGAGGATTTAATAAGGTTTAAGGAATCTTTACTCCTTCTGACAGAGAGTATAGAAAAGGATGTTGCTTCGATGCTTGTATCCATAAAAAACCCAAGTGAGATTATCCTCTCCGGCAGACTATTATCTTATGCATTTATTGAAAATGAACTTATAAAGAGACTGAATAAATACACTCCTGTGATAAAAGTAAAGAAATTATCAAAAATTGCAAAAGAGGCTGCCTGCGGCGCCTATATTATTGGAGAAGGATTACTTGGCGGAAGATATCGAAAATTGGTGTCAGGTCTTGACATCCGACCTTCTACACCTTTGACACCAACGCCCGCTGCTTGACATTCGACAGAAACAGTTGCATAATAATACCAATAAAGGAGGGAGTATATGAATCTATATGTAGCATATACGATAGGGCAATCTTTTATTCTACTTATGTTGATAGGGCAAGCGGCTGAGAGACAACTTGTATATATGGTAGGCCAAATTTTGGGGCTTCTTTTTACTGGTTTCGTGTTATTCCTTACCTGGGATTGGCTATTTCTGACCCGACACGAAGAACGTGGATTGATTAAAAAAATCGGTTATGGATTAGTGATGACCTTTTGGATTATCTTTACTGCGGCGACAGCTTTTCTTGCGTATACTTATAGTCCCGCATATGCACTCCCACTTGTAGCAGTCATCATCTTTGGATTTATTAAAAGCAAACGATACAGAAGCTTGGGAGATGAAGCCGAAAAAGAAAATGGTGTCAGGTCTTGACATCTGACACTATCAGCCAATTTTATTTCTCCTCTATGTCCTCTGAAACCCATAAAATTAAAGGGGAGTGGTGGGGCTCTTTCGTTCTCAGTAACCTCTGTGATTAAGAAAGGGGGGTGGAGAGGCATTTTGCATTCTGCACTTTGCATTTTTCAATTGGAGCGAAGCGACTATCTGTGCCCTCTGTGGTTAAAAAATGGGGGGTTGTGTGCTAACACCCTCAGAGATATATGATTAAAAGGAAAGAAGCATTAATTCTTAATAGTTTTGATTATGGAAATACAAGCAAGATAATCCATATCCTTACAAGTAATTCAGAGAGGGTTTCTCTAATAGCAAAGGGAGCAAGGAAACCCACTTCAAGATTTGGGGGGAATATAGAAACTGTCAGTCTGGGTGACCTGGTTTATTACATCAAGGATAACCGTGATCTCGGAATCCTTAAAGAGGCAGCCCTCCAACAATTCTATTCGGAAGTCAAAAAGGATCTCTATAGATTGAATATAGCCTTTAGTTTCCTCTGGACTGTAAGCAGGATTCCCGATCCAGAGAGAGGTCTATTTGGACTGACAAAGAGGTCACTTACCTTTCTTGACCGTGGATTCAGAGAAGAAGTCCTTGCATATTTTCTTCTTTCCCTCTTTCAGTTAAGTGGTGTTTTCCCTAACCTTAAAAATTGTGTTGTTTGCGATTCCGAAGAGGTTGATTTTTTTGACATTGCATCCGGAGGCTCTCTGTGTAAAAGATGTAAAACCAATACCGCTATTTTAATGGACGGGTGGCAGAACTTCATACTGGATTTAAGCAAAGGTAGATTGAGGGTGTGGAAGGAATATACTTTTAGTCAGAGAGGAATATTACTCTCGATAATATATAGATATGGGGTATATCACATCGGTGGCTGGCTAAATCGGTTAAGGGATATCCTGCCGTTCGAAATAATCCCAAAGGAACGATGATTAAACCAATCTCCAACAATTGCAAGGGTTTTCTCCCCTTCTCTGTATAGATGGGGATGATGGATATGTCCCATAAGGATTGAATCTATATCCTGGGCAAATTTTCCTTGAGCATATCTAATAAATTGACTTATATCGGGTGCAGAATTCTCAGAAGCCGCACGAGATAACCTTGATACTATTCCTGCCAGTCCAATGCCAATATCTGGATGTATAATGGAATATAATGCTCTCGATAATCTGTTCTGAAGGATTGTCCTTAGAATGTCCGGAGAATCAATGTTATGACCGTGTTCTATCAGGATTCTTCTCCCACAAACAGTAATTACTTCGGGATAAAAATGAAGTATTACCCCCAGATCCCTGATGAAATCGCCTAACCAAAAATCATGATTGCCAGCCCAATAATGTATTTCAACCCCAGACTTTGAAGTCTTTTGAAGCTCACAGAACACAGGAAAGTACGTCCTTGGTATTACTGTTTTATACTCAAAGTAAAAATCAAATATATCGCCAAGGAGGATTAGTTTGCCTGCTTCCCTCCTTACTTTTTCGAGAAACAAAAAGAAATCCTCAATATCATTCTCCGGGGATCTATTATGAAAATGGGTGTCAGAAACAGCAAAGATGAGATTCTTGTTATTTCTTTTGGGCTTTTTAGGCATAAACAAGAAGAATTCTCAGGACGAGGATTCTTCTTTCATCTCCTCAATGATTGAAATTGCCTCTGTATAATAATTGTGTGCCAACAACTCTTCAATAAGATTATAGTAACGTCTTCTCTGACTGGGTTCCTCTTCCCCTTCTTCTCCTTCGAGTAGAATTGAACCTTCCGTTGATTCGTCAAAGATTTTTGGAGCTTCCTCCTGCTGAATATTCAGGAGTTCTTCTTCTTTCTCCTTCTCTTTTTTTTCCGCTCTTTTAAATATTTCTTCAAACGGAGATTTCTCCTGTTCCATCTATCCTCCTATCTTTGTATAATGAGAGTGCTTCTTTTGCCTCTTTTAAGGTGGGATCAAGTTGAAGCGCCTTTTCCCAATATTCAATTGCTCTCTCTGTATCCTTTTTTTCTTCAAATGCATATCCTAAATTTGCATAAGCGGATGCAAAACCTTCATCCTTCTCAATCGCTTTCTTGAAGAAATTAATTGCTTCGTCTATGTCTCCTTCGTTGAACATAAGCAGTCCCATTCCACTTATTGCTTCAGACATCTTTGGGTCCTTTTCCAGGACCTGACTAAATATCTTTTTGGCCTCTTTATTCTTACCTTCCTTTGAAAGTGCAATACCAAGGTTAGTTAATATCTCAAGGGATGCATCATCAAGTTTTGCAGCCTCTTTTAACCGATCAATGGTAAGTTTGGTTCTCCCCGCATAAAAACTCTTAACAGCTAAATCGTTCAGCCTTTGTGCCTCCTCTTTGTCCTTGATTGATTTGAACTTTTCTCTCTCTTTCCTGAGTTCCTCTACATAGTTGCCAATATTCTCTGAAACTGAAATTAACCGTTGGCTCATCTCTTCAAGATGGCTATCGATATTACTGATGCTTTCTCTGATTAAAGATTCCGAGGTGGTAGTGGTTTCCTTTATCGAATTTAAAGATGTTTCCAGAAGTTCACCTAAATGGGAAGTTGCTCCACCAATATTATCTGCTATATTCTCCAGATGGCTACTTACTGTTTTCTCCATCCCTGAAAGTCTATCCTCGAGGGATTCATACCTTTTATTATGAGCATTTAAGAGATCTTCCTTTAGAGGAGTCAAGGACTTTAACATTAATTCATTTATTTGTTTTGGAGTTTTGTCTATTGCGGCTATTATCGCAGAGATTCTTTTCTGGAGTAAGTTCTTCAGTTCCTTTTTTGAATTTTTAATCGATTCTACCGTTTTACCGGTAAGGGATTCGGGGAGCTTGTTGATGAGCGAGACTATCTCTCTTAGATTATGCTCTAAAAGTGCTTGTAATTCGTAGGCGTCTTCATGCCTTGCTTGATTGAATTGTTGCAATCCCTTCCTTAAAGCTTCTGTGTTAGTTTGTTCCTCTTCCATCTTATTCCCTCCTGAGGATAGGTTTTATCATATTATATTTACTATTGGAATCCAGCAATATTCTTTGCATATATTGCTTTTTCATTTCAGGTTCCATCTTTAGCTCTCTGAGTAATGCCAGAGACAGTCCGAAATTTCTGCTGTGTAGGGTTGCTTGATATCTAAGGTGATTAACTTCAGGTGATGGCTTTAATCTCTTTAATCTTTGATATGCAATATTATAATTGCCAACCTTCAGGTCTATCATACTAATTAAGATATCTCTCTCTTCTCCTTCTATATTCTCGATCTCCTTATATGCTTTTTCAAACTCCTTTAATTCAATGTATAATCTTGCTCTCCTATCCGGAGATTCTGAAACCTCAATCATATCATGCAAAATATCTTTACGCATATCCTTTAATTCTTTAGGTGAAACATCTATATCCTTCCCCAACCACCACAGGAGTATTTCTTCTTTCCTTGAAGGTTTTGAGTATGATTCAAGATATTGTTTTGCTTTTTTTCTTTTCCCATGGAGGAAACAAAGATACCCGAGTTCTTTCACCGCATCCTTGTAGTTTGGGTCTTTACCTAAAAGTTCTTCATAGTAGGACAGTTGCTTGCTTCTATCCAGTTTTTTGATATAATGCATAGCTTTCTTCAACCTGGAAAGTTCTAAATTAATCTTTATAAGAACGGGAAGAATCTCAAAATCATCCGGATTTACTATATCCTTTAATCCCGAAGCAACTTCAGGGTATTCCTTTAGCAGGTATTCCATTTCAGCTGAAGCTTTCTCCTTTTCCCCTGTTTTATAATGCATCATCGCACAGGATATCCTGAGTGGCAGAGGTGGATTCTCCTCAAACCCCTTATTAATCTTTTCTATGAGAAATTCACAATGTTCAGTAGAACCATCAAAGTATCTCTCTACCATATTCACAAGGCGTGTATTTCGGTTTTCATGATGATATACATTAAATAGTTTATCTACAAGGTCAGAAGAAAGTTCAACAGAGGGTGAGAGAGAATCTATACCTTTAAGGGCTTCCACTCTATCTTTTTTGTTCTTCCAGTATGCTTCAATAAAACTATCTATGGCTTCTTGTTTTTTTTCTAACTCAGAGAGTATCCACCCTTTTACCAATAATGCCCTGGAAGCTATCTGAGGGTCCTCATAACCCTCCAGTATTTTAAAGGCTTCTTTGCTGAGTTTCGGATCAAACCGAACTCCTTTTTCTATTTCGGAAACTCCGGACTTATCTCCCATTAATAGCTTTGCTCTACCGTAGTGAATACGAAGTATGGCTTCTATTGGCGCCATCTCTATTAGTTTTTCATATTCACCTACAATTATTTCAGCCATAGATGGCTTTTGCTCAAGTGCCTTATTAAGATAGAAGCTGCACTTTTTTGTATCCCCACTTTCCCTGGACAATTCATATAATGTCATGAGGATGTTTGGATCCGAAATTTCTTCATCGGGGATATTCTTAAATATTGATATAGCCTGCTCTATCAAGGAATTGTCAATGCTACAAGCTTTTCGTGCTAATCTTGATGCTTCACTAAAATTATGTATTTTAACATTTGCCATTGAAAGGGAAATTAATAACTCACCTTGTTCTTCATCACTAAGCGAAGCAAGTGCTTTTTTACCCCATTTAATTGCTTCTTCATAATAATTATAGTTCAAAAGCATCTCTGTTAGTGTTTGAAACAGGTACTTATTCTCTTTACCTGATTGTATTTGAGAGATCAAGAATGTTGTTAAATTACTCACTTCCTCCGGAAATTGCTTCAATGTCATTTTGATCTCACTACATCCCTTTTTGTATTCTCCTTTATAGAAATAAAGCGAAGCGGTAATTCTTCTTATTTCTGGTTTATCTCTGTATTTTTGAAGGTGGTCAAGAATAAAATCAAATCTATCAGGTTGCTCTGATAGTGCTTCAATGTAAAAATTCTCGGCTCTGTTGAAATCCCCGTCAATTCTGTTTAATTCAGCCAACTCAAAAGGATAGGTAAAGAGAGGAAATTTATTTCGGTCAAGCAATTCATAGAAAGAGTGAAAAACTGAAGAATGTTGTGGATTCTTCCTTGCCCACCGATCATATTCCGTGAGTACGAATGGTACATAATCAGGCTCTTCAGATAGGATTCTATCAACCTCCTGAGCGACTTCTCCGGGATTGTCAGGGACCTGCAACATCAGATAGATTAGTTGGACATCTGTATGGACGGAATCTTTCTCTTGAAGTTCCTTCAATCCCCTTTTTGCCATTTCCAATCCTTCTGGCATTTGCGCCAGATCCTTAAAGGTTTCAAGAGATTCATCCACCCTATTTACCCTGGAAAGGAGATTGGCTTTTAGAGAAAGACTATTCATAGTCACCTTTTCGTCTTTTAGTATGAGATCCAGTTTTTCCAGTATTTCATCAGCAGAAGTAGGGGAAATCTCAAATGCCCTTTCGAGGATCCTTACTGCTTCCTCATTCTGCTCCAGTTCTTTATATATCGAGGACATATAGAGGTATGGATCTATTTCCTCCGGTAACTCTTTTTCAATAACCTTCAATTTCTTCCCAATCTCTTTATCTTTTGAAATCTCTACGTAAATCAGGAACGCCTTTAATGCTTCTGAATACCTCTTTTTCTTGAGATAGGCATCGCCCAGATTATAATGTAGTAGCGGATTAGCGGGATCTTTACTTACCATCCTTTGATACTTCTTTATTGCTTCCTCTATCTCAAATACTTTTATAAGTTGTAATGCTTTTTCTTCCTCTCCCGATTCTATATATAGTTCACTCAGATACTCAAGCACTTCACGGGATTTATCCTTAAAGGGTTCAAGAGTTTGTAAAACACTGGGTAGCAGTTCGCTATTCCTTTCAAAAGCATTTCTGATTTTTAAAACCCCTTCTTCATAACTCCGATTCTCCATAAGGGTATGACCCAACCCCAGTAGGAGCCATTCATCACCAAAATATTCCAGGTTTGCTCTTCGTAATTCCATTGCTACCATTTGCAGTTCCTTGGGCTTCCTCTCGATTATCTTGTGAAAAATTTCTACTGAACGCTGACTTTCCTTTTCTTCAAGAATAACGCCGAGAGTATAGAGATGTGTGATATCCCGATTGCTATATTCTTTTTTGTGCTCAAGTATATTCTCTGCAATCCTCTTTTCTCTTTCCCGGAAGGTTTGCTTGCCCTCATTACTCATCTCTCTCCATATATCAGAAATCCCTTCAAAATCTCTCTCGTCTGCTTTTTTCTCAATCAGGTATTCTGCCAGTGGGTCTGGTTTACCTCTACCATAATAGAGATCCTCGGTCTCACTAAGTACTTGTTTGGATGCTTCTTCAGATAATGATTCTCCCTTCTTTGCCCATACAATAACCTCGTTAAATTTGTCCATTGTTGTATAAGTATGCATAATCTCCAGTATAAGCGGAAGGTCTGTTCCATCTTTAGTAAGACCTTCCCTTAAGATCTCAATAGCTTTCTCTGGACTTCCTTTGGCTACTACCCTACGAGCTTTATCAATTATATGAGATTTATTGCCAAAACTAAACATATTTAGATTATAATAAAAATAGGTAGCAAGTCAAGAGTGCTTCTCCCCCACCTCCCACTTTTTTTTTGACCACTGAGATAGTCGCTTCGCTCCATTGAAAAATGCAGATTGCAAAATGAAAAATCCCTCTCCACCCAACCATTTATTCGCAGATTTTGGAGTAGCAGAGCTTGCTCTGCATTCTTCGGGCTTGATGAATCAAGCCCCTACAGCGCACGCCTTGTAGGGGCAATTTGTAGGGGCGTTCAATTGAACGCCCCTACCTCTGCGTTTTCAAAAAAATAGATATTTAGCTGTTTACTGTTTTACTGATAGCTGCTTTACCCTTGACCCCTTGAATCCTCAACCCCTATATACTATCAATTGTTTTAACGATTACCCTTCCTAACTCTATAAGTTCGTTGATTTTCTTGAAATCTTCAGGTATTATTATGGTTATTATAAGGAAGAAATTGCCCTCTATTGCTTCAGAAGGTAGCGCTGCTCTTATATCATCCTGTTTTAGAAAAAAGATACTCTCTGGCTTCAGCGAAAGGATATGTGTTATAACGCGGCTGCTCAATAGTCTTCTGCTGACTGCTTCACTCACAGATAAGATACTATATCGCTCTTCTAAAACTGTTCTGTTGAAACCCTGTGTCCTATATCTGTGTTTCTTGTAAGGGAATACTATTTTCTTTTGAAGGCTGAATTTCTCATCAACCTTTTTCGAGGCAAATCCAATTATCAGGGCAATACCCTGTTTTAAGCCCCCGGATATTGGCCATTCCATAAGACAAACATTATGATCTCCTATGCGTGGGTTAAGATATGGTTGGCCATTTTTTTCGGCGCTGTATTTTATTGTCAAGCCCAGTCTTCTTGAGTATTCCTTCCATCTCTTCTTAGCCAGTTCTTTGTTTCTTTTATCCACCCACTTCTTTATTGATAACGCCAGGACTTGCAGAATTATAAGAACTATGATAAATGATTCTTTGAGCCACTTAATTATACTTTCCATTTTCCCTCATCTCATTATCAGCAATTTGCCTATCTTCGAATTAATCACTTCGGTTCCTTCCGGATTCGCCTGCTCTATCTTATATACATATAATCCACTCGATACACTTATCTCATTATCCGTCAATAGATCCCAATCTGCATCGCCTGATGTACCGATATGATTTATCTCTCTTATCAAATCCCCGCTGAGACTGAATATCTTGATCCTGCAGTTCTGTGGTAGATACATAAATGTTATCCTGTTCTCATACTGAGCCTCCCAGGACGCAGAACCATAATAGGGATTCGGAACCACCTGAACAGAGTCAAGAGCGGTCCCAAGAGCAGACCTCACATACAGCGGGAGCTCAGCACCACCCTCATCCTTCATATAATTGTTCCTTCCACTCTCCAAACTATCTGTATCAAATGCAGTAACAGCATAGTAGTACGGAATCCCGAGAGTAGCATTCTCATCCGTATATTCCCTCTGTATATTTGTCGTATCATACTCAGCAAGTAGACACCACTCACCAGGTCTCCAGGCACTCCTGTATACCCTGTATCCTGCAAAATCTATCTTTCCTGCTATCGGATCAGGGGTAACCTCTGCTATATTAGACCATATAAGGTTAACCATTCCTTCACTCGCAGAATAATGCAACTCAGGAACCTCCGGAGGAACAGGAACGAGCCAATGTCTATCCTCATCCGGTGCAGAAGGATGAATGGGATCCGAAGAATCTGAACCCATATAATAGGCATCCATCGCATAGTCTGCCACCTGTCTCGCACCCAATCTCTCACCTGTTCCATAGTAATCATCGGTTCCACCATTTAAGCCATACCCTATACCTGAGACATAGACGAGCTTTAAGGTATCATAGGCTTGGAGGGTATATGGTCCGACAGTAAGGAGGTAACGATAATCAAACTCAGAAGCCCCAACATCATAAGGATGTGGCATAAATCTATACCCAAGAGACATCGGATGAGAAGCAGTCATATAATTGAATTTATCCAGATCGGTTCCAGGGTCGTTATTCCAGTTCCACCACTGATGGGTAGAAACAAGAGGATACCTTGCCGGATTTCCATCTGCATCTATAAAGTATTCATCATCACCCTTGGGAGGTCCATAGATAAATCTACCAAAAAGATAGCCTGGACATTTACCATACTCTCCCTTGTCATCTCCAGGCTCTGCTGTATAGTCCTCATCATAGAGATAGGACATATTTCTTGGGAGCAACACAGTATCATTACTGGATATCAAAACCTCATTTGCATCATCCCCATATATCTGATATTGATCAGGCACACCATCAGGACCCTCTATTGCTCCATCCTGTGTGATTATCCACTCATCGCTGGGAGATGGGCAAACGGTAAATCCCTTCCATTCTCCATAGGTATAACCATCAAAGGATACCATATCATCAAGATGACGGTCAATAGGATCTGCCTCACAGTTATCATCATCCCAGCACCAGGCTACATATAGATTCAATTCACTCTCACTCCCTGCAACATCGGATTGGGATTTATCCCATACTATATAATACTCATAGGCAATAAAATCCCCGTATTCCGGAACAGACCACTGATATGCCTTCTGGGTTATATGTAAACCCAATGCTTTACCAGCATTACGTGTACCCCAGTCATGGAACTTTGACACAATATCCATCTGTGAAACATCAGGACCAATAAAAGCCCAGGAATTATTGTCTGGCTCAAACTCATAGTTTCCATAATCACAGTGGGAAACATACCTGGTTCCCTGTATTTCAGCACCAAGCCAGAGACGTCCCTCCCACAGGTAGGCATATCCAAATCCCGCAGGATAATCATAGGAAGGATTCCCTGTATTGGAAAAATTAGGGTCACCATACCCACCAAAATTGGATTCAACCGTCCAGATTCCTCCGACAGTGTGGGCTTTATATTCGTAAACATCCTGTTTTTGCATCCCTCTTGAATCCATCACTTTAACCCTGCCCATTAATAAAACAGAAAACAGAAGTAATACACTTAATATAACTATTCTCCTCATTATCCCTCCTTATCTTCTTATTAATAAAACATTTCTTTCTAAACCCATCCCTTCATTCTCTTCATTATGCAAAAAACAATACATATCCGCAATGACTAAACCTTCCTCCCCTTCTCACTCTGGTATTCTTCGAGGATATTATTTATCAGCGGCCTTTTAAGAAAACTCTCTTTATGCTCTGGTTCCTTCTCCAGAAAAACCTCAACACTCCTTATAAGGCCAATAGCCCTTTTTAGATAAAAATCAGCCTGTATTTTTTCTCCTGATTCAGCAAACAAATGGAATAGTCGACAGAATATCTCCAAACGAAAAAAGAACTCACTCCCTTGAAGTGCCTTTGTAGCAGAAAGCATCAAAAAATTCTCAGCACTTTTCATATCTCCTTTAGACATCGATAGACTACTCTTAAGACAATAGCACTTTGCCAGAAGTTCAGGAGACTCTATCCCTGTAAATTCTTTCTCATATTTAATGAGTAGTCCTTCCAACCCATCCATATTTCCTACCAAATAATATAATTCACCAAGACTAAAAATAACATCTAATTTAATTGATTGTGCATTTAGCTCCTCAAGGATCTCTTTACTCATTTTCAGATACTCTAAAGCCTTGTCAAAATCACCTTTTTCTATATATACTCTCCCCATTCCCCAATTACCATAACCTTTCCCAAGGATATTTTTTATCCTTTCGTTTAGAGAGAGATACTCCATATAATAGTTTTCAGCTTTATCCAGATGATAAAGGTCAAGATAATTCTCTCCAATATTATACAGGCAAATCGCCCTACCAAGGAGTCTTCCCATCTTTATATCTATATCCATCGCCTTTTTCAAATAGTCTATGGCAGTCACAAAATCTCCTATGGATGACAAAATACCGGAGAGGTTATTGTATAGAGTAGAAATTCCTCCTTCATCACCCAATAAACGGTATATTTCAAGTGACTTTGTATACAAACGGAAAGCAGACTCTATCTTCCCTACTGCACCATGGCTTGATGCAAGTATATTATAAGCATTTCCAAGATATTGTTTTTCCTCTACTTTGGGCTCCTTGATTTTCTCAAGATAAGTGCGAATGTCCTGTAAAATCCTCTCAACGTTCAGATAATCACCCTGAAGATAGTATACCCAGGCAAGACCGAGATTAATAGGTATCTTCCGTGCAAAATCCAGATTTTCTGCGCATTCCAACGCCTTCTCATAAGTCTCTATAGCCACCCTGTATTCGCTCATACCTTCGTATGTGTTACCTGTGGCAATTAATATCTTTACCTTATTATCTGCATCGACCGCTATATCAAGGGCATCCTGAAGGCGAATTAGGGCATCGTCCCCAAGACCCATAGTCACTTCCATTTCCGCCATCTCCACGAGGATATTAGACCTTTCTTGAGGATTATCAATAAGTTTTAGTGCCTGTTCCAAAAAATTTATTGCCTCTGTATACGCAAATCTCCTCTTTAATTTCCTTGCTGACAACAGGATATATTTCAAACCATTTTCCTTATCCCCTGCCTGAAGGTAATGCCTTGCCAGTTCCTCATAGAATTCCTCTATTCTCTCAGAAAAGTGCTTTTTAATGCCTGAAGCTATCTTCATATGCAGTTTCTTCTTATCCTCTTTCAGCATTCTTTTATATGTGACATCTCTGTAAAGTGGATGATAGAAGTAAAAACGTTCATATTTACCCTCTGAAATGTCTGTAAGTATTGAGGAATTGACCAATTTTCTTAAATGCACTTCAAGATCGTCAAAGTGAGCGGTGATTTTCTCCAGTATTTCCCTTTCTACCCTATATCCAATTGCAGATGCCTCCTCAAGCACTTCTCTGGTTTCCCTGTCTATGCTATCAACCCGGGAAGCAATTAGTCCCCTTATGGTTGGGGGTATCTCCGCTTCTCCTACCTTCATTTTCTGCTGATAATATCTAACAAATTCTTCAAGATAAAAGGGGTTACCCTGGGAAAAGCGAATAGCCTTCTCCTGAATATCTTCGGGTATATCATATTTCCCCTTAAGGAGGTATAATAACTTCTTCGATTCTTTAGCGGTAAATCTTTCCAGTTTGACTTCCACTGCATTATTTTCCAGAAGTGATTTCATATTTTCTTTAACCTGCCAGAAAGGTAAACTTTCATCCACCCTTGAGATTATTAACAGCAGGAAAGGTATTTTTTTCAACCTCCCTGAAAGATATTCGATAAATTCAAGGGTAGATGTATCAGCACTATAGAGATCATCTATCACATATATGGTAGGGAATCTCTTTGATATTTCTATGAGAAACCTCAATAAAACATTGAAAATCCTTGCTTTTTCAGACTCATCTGAAATCCCATTCTTTTCCTTTACATAACCAAGTATGAGCATAATATAATCCACATCTTCCTCATCCTCAAAATATTCAAGAAGTGATCCCCTCATCTCTTGAGGATTTCCGCTAATTCTTTCACCCATAAAACTCTTCATTACTTCTATGAATGGCTGAAACGCCACTGTATCAAGGCCCCTATTACATTTCCCCTCGTACCACTGGAATTCCTTCATTTTTTCAAGGCTCTGCGTAAGGGTTGAGGAATAAATTTCTTCAATCAACCGGGATTTTCCTATACCTGCTTCTCCTAATAGAAATACAACTCGTCCACCCTCTCCTGAAAGGACATTAGAGACGAATCTCTCAATGAGCAAAAATTCCCACTTCCTCCCTACAAAGGGGAATTGTTCTTCCTGAAACTCTCTCTTCCTCAACACGCCCTTCCTCCTGTCAAGAATGGTATAGGCCTGTACCTTTCCACTTCTTCCCTTAATTTTCACTTTTCCTCTCTCTTCAAATTCGAATTTTCCCTTAACTGTAAGATACGTTGATTCTGAGCATATTATAGATCCCTTTTCTGCTATGGTAGCCAGTCTGGAGGCAATATTTACAGTATCTCCTATCACCTGTGTGGGAGTATTTTTTGGGGCAGACACAATAACTTCACCAGTAGAGACTCCGCTTGCAGAATGTATCCCCTCAATCCTTCCCATAATCTTTTTCCTCAGGTACAGAGCTGTATTAATAGCCCTTTCTGAGTCATTCTCGTGGGCTTTGGGATAACCATAAATTATAAGATACCTATCTCCAAGAGGAATAAAATAACCTTCAAGTGATTCAACAAGTTCTTTTATGTATTTTGTAATATGTTTCTTAAAATTAAGTAATTGCTCTTCATTGCATTCTTCATCCCCTTTTATATCAACGAAAACAATTGTAACAAGTCTTATTTCCCCTTCCTTCTTTCCCATGCGGTTAGTACCTCCCGATTGAGATTTAGATTTAAGAATGCTTTCCTACACTCATCATCAAGAGATGCTTCTATCTCTCTAATACGCTCGTATGCCTTCTTGAGATATGCAATATTCTCCTTCGAGCCGAGTATAAGATATATGTTGTAAAATATCTCAATTTCATTCCATTCAGTTCCGTTTAATTTACTTAAAAGCCTCTTTGCCTTTTTCGCATAACTTCTTGCCCTCTTTAATTCTCCAAGAGTATAGTAAATCCTGCCGAGTCTTATATAGGCTGCCACCAGGTATCCTTTTATATTATATTTCTTACATAGTTTAATCGTTTCTATGAGCAGGTCAAGTGCCATTTTTGTATCTTCTTTTTCATAGAAGTTTGCGAGTTCAATATTATAATAAGTAATATTAAGATATAGATTGCTTTTTCTTGATTTTTGAATTACATCCTCAAGCATTTTTTTTGCTTTTTTCCTCTCCCCTATTTGAAATAGTACATTGGCAAGGTTCCCAAGCTTGTTCAGTTCACCGGTTTCATTGCCCAAATCTCTATCCATCTCAGCGGCCTTCTCAAAATATTCCTTTGCCATACGAAATAAACCAACCTCTGCATAAGCAGTACCAATATTATTCAGTCTTACAGCCCTTCCCTTTTCATTACCAATCCTGGTGTCAATCTTGAGCGCTTCTTTGAAAAACTCAAGGCTCTGTGGATAATTATCAACCGATTGATAAACCCCACCGATATTACTGAGAACTGCTGCCTTGAGAGGTAAATTTTTCTCTACCTCGGGAGATTTCAAGAGGCCAAGATATGTGTTAAGTGCCTCCTTAAAATCTGACCTGTAGAATTGTATACTCCCCAGGCTCAGGTTCAGTTTTCTCGTAAGGGTCTCCTCTCCATGCTTTTTACTCTCAAGGATTGCTCTCTTTATATTATCCTCCGCAAGATCAAGTTTCCCCATTATCCTGTAGATATTGCTGAAGGATTCATATATCTTGGACCTCTTTAAGAAATCATCCTTCCTGATAAGATGTAGGAGTTCATTTAATATATTAACGGCTTTCGCAAATTTCAACATATTCCCATATATACTGGAAAGGAGAAACTTTGTGTCCAGTTCATACTCTTTAAACCCTTGAAGTCCCTTGATATTACTAAGTGTGGAGAATGCTTTTCTGAAATCTCCAATATTATTATAAACTCGTGCAAGTTCTATGTTTACCATTATTCTACCCTTATCCCCATCAGAGAGAACTCTTAACATCTTGAGGATATTCACCTCTTCCGGAACATCGTTGATTTTACGATAACACTCCCTCTTTGTCCATAGAAGACTGAGAAGGAGTTGTTTCTTTTCTTTGGAAATTTCAAGTCCCTTCTCGATCCACTTCATTGCACCATCAATATCTCCATTTTCAATCAGGTGCTTTGAATACCTCACAATAGTTGCTACTGCTTTATCTACATTCCCAAGTTCAATATACAGTGAGATGATATCTTCCTCCTTCCCAACTTCCTCTTCAAGATCAAGGATAACCCTTATTCTCTCTCTTTCCTTCTCATCAGGTGTCATAATGTTAAGGAGATAATTTCTCACATCGTCATTTATAAAGTTATAGTGGTTGGGTGTTCTCTGGATCAAACCGTCTTTTACAAATTTCTCCCCAACAGTTCTTATTCTGGATAGAATCACCCCTTCGGTATACACGGTAAGATATTTAAGGACCTTTCTTTCCTCTATAGATAGACCTTCAAGATATTTTTTCAATAGTCTCCATCCAATCCTTGTCCCTCCAAATCCAGTTCTTGACTGGAATTCTCTGCATAGAAAGTCTATCTCCTCTCCGGGAGTGTAGTCTTTCCCGTAAAGATTTAATAATTCTGTCCCCCCGGGTAAAAAGGAAGGAACCCCTCGCCCTTCCATAATAACTTGTGGCAAGTTCTCCAGTTTGTCTTCAACAGCATTCGTAAGATAATCCTCTATCAGATCATAATGTTCAATAAAAACCACATCCTTTTTATCAAGGGTCATAAATATTTCTTCCTCATCCCAGGAAATTACTTTAGAGAGATCCAGAAAAAAAATATTCTTTCCCTGGCTTAATAATGAAGAAGCATATCTCCTCATGATATAGGATTTGCCCGATGATTTTGGGCTCATAATATAGGTTCTGGGAGACCGGATACAAAAACTGCCAATAGAACCTTTAAGTTCTTTCCAATCCCTTCTATCCACCACTGCATAATTATGAGATTCTTTTTCGTAAAAGTTGTATTTCTCCCTTAATTCACCTACTATATGCGGAGAAACAAGAAATTCACCTCCTATAGATAAATCTTCCAGTCTCTCCGCTTCCTTCTCAACCTCACCACTGAAAGATATCCCTTTTTTCGTATCCCCAATCACCCCCATATTTTCTGCCACACTAAGGTGCAGTTGAAGCTCCGGGTTGATCTTCCTGATAGCATCCTTAATCTGAAGCCCAGCCTCAATGGCCAGGGTGGGTTCACAGAGGGTAGTATTACCAGAACCAAACAGAGCAATAATTTTGTCCCCTTCCCTCCTAACAGGAATACCTCCTTGTTTACATATAATCTCTTCTCCTGTATGAAAAAAGGTAGAAAGCAATTCAAACACTTTTTCACCATCCATTTTCTCACACATCTGAGTGTAACCGGCGATATCAACATTAAGAACAACATAAATAGATTTTTTCATTCAAATTATTCTAACCCATTAAAAAGGAGATGTCAATAGGATTCCTTAGAGAAAAGGGTTGGTGTGTTGGTCGGTTGGTCGGTTGGTCGGTTGGTCGGTGAATCAGGATTTAGGATTCAAGGATTTAGGAAAATTTTTTTTCTAACATTTCGCAAAAAAGAATTTTGTCGATTCATGGAGTGAAAGTCATTGCTTGTAGGGACAAGGCATGTCTTGTCCATTTGTCCCAGGCGAAGCAATCTCAAACCGAAATTTAATTTCTCGCAAAGCACCCCAAGCCGCGAAGACCGCAAAGGGAGGGGCGAGACTTGTCTCGCACCCCGTAGGGGCAAGATATATCTTGCCCGATTGTAGGGGTTTGATTTATCAATCCTGAGGATGGAGTAGCGAAACTTGTTTCGCATAAATGTAGGGGCAGGTCTTAAGCTCGGTGGTTGCACAGTATGACATCTTCGCTCTTCCCGACTTTATTCATCATGTCATATCTGTCTACCACCGAGCGAAAAAACCACTACTCCAGGAGTGAATAACTGTAAAAAAAATTCATATCAGGGTTGAAATTTTGAGATTTTTGTGTATAATAATAAATAAGAAATTTTTTATGATATTTGAAAGAATAAATTAAAACAGGAGGGGGATATGAGAAAACATAATATTTTCTTAGTCAATGGTTTGTGGTTAGTGATAGACGGTAAACTGTCAGTCTTTTTTTTTCTTCTTTTTCCGATAATCTTAGTCGCCTGGACTACACCTATTAATATATCGAACACGGATAGCATTAGTAATCATCCTGCACTATGTCAGGATAAAAGAGAGTGGATTCATGTAGTCTGGGAAGATAGAACTCATGGCAACTATGATATTTATTATACCTACTATAACGGCACTTCATGGGCAGATACCCAGAATGTCTCTCATGGTCTTACCTGCTGGAGACCTGATGTTGCAGTGGATACACTTAATAACGTTCATATAGTATGGGGTGATTATGATACAGGTGAAATAATGTGGACTATGTATGATGGTAACTCCTGGAGCACCCCGGTTTCCTTATCAGATTCTGTACCTTATTCCTGTTATGGACCTGAACTGGATATAAGTTTAATAACAAACTATATTCACTGTGTATGGCATGACCTTGGTGCTGCTGATATATGGTATTCTTATTATGATGGAAATGTTTGGTCAATACCTGAAAATGTCAGTAATGACCCCGATGATTCTGCATGGCCTGATATTGCCATAGATAGAATGGATAGGAAACACCTTGTCTGGATGGACTATAATACATATGATATTTTTTATTCCAGAAAAGATAGTAACTCGTGGTCTTACCCGGAGAATATATCAAATCTGCCAGGTCAATCATGTGATCCAAGAATTAAGATAGATATAAACAATTATCCAAAAGTAGTCTGGGAAGAAAGGTATTTGGGTGATTATAACACCTACTTTTCATATTTTGATGGAACTGATTGGATAAATCCGGTGTATGTAGATTCTATTGATACACATCACCCTGATATCGCTGTCGGAAAGGATAATAGGATATACATAGTTTATAGCTATGATTATGAAATATACTATGTTGTTTATGAAGATACAATTCAGGTTTCACCACGTATAGATATTTCAAACACGGATAATTCTCTTCTTCCATTCATCTGTGTTGATTCTCTTTATGCTCATGTTGTCTGGGCTGATGGTTCAATGGATAGTAGTTCTCCTAAAAAAAATACGGAGATATTTTATAATTATAATCTCTTAAGTGGTCTGGAAGAAACAGAGGAAATTAATATAAATTATTCCACTGTTAACTTCTCAAGATTATGTTTTTCTATCAACAAACCTGAAAGAGTATTAGTTGAAATATACGATATAACAGGCAGAAAAAGAAAAACATATAAATCAATAGAGTCAAATACCCATATTGATATTCCTTTAGATTTTTCTTCCGGTATCTATTTTTTTAGAATGAAAACAAGTGATGTTACTTTCAATGGTAAATTTATTTTAATTAACCAATAAAGGAGGTATAAAATGAAATATAAATCCATAATATCATTAATACTGATTATTAGTTTATTTGTTAATGCTCAAACTACCGAACACCGAGCACTGGTAATCTCAGGAGATACACCAGCCTCGGCAAAAGCTAAAGTTGAACAGGCTATAGCAAGTGGAGATACACTTGAAGGATTGTGGGGGCTACAGGAAGCATTGAGGGAAGGTTCAAGGGCTTATGATGAATTCTGGAATGATAACTTCCTCATGTGGGAAATCTTGTATAATAAAGATTGGGCAGATTCAGTTATTCATGTGTTTTATGGATATGGAAATGATTATCAAACAGGAAACCCCTTTTATCAAGCATCTAAATATTTTTTACCTAAGATAACAGATTGTGGTGCATATCGAG
>JAGLZA010000141.1 GCA_023131835.1 Caldifarciminota bacterium | reverse complement strand
TCCCCACCCAGCCATTTATTTGCAGGTTTCGGAGTAGCAGAGCTTGCTCTGCGTTTCCCGGGGGCGCGAGACTTGTAGTGGCAATTCATGAATTGCCACTACTCCATTATAAATCTGTGCAAATCCGTGTCAAAAGAAAGTTTGGGCTCTGGGTGGCTATGGGGATTCCTATTTAACTAATTCTCGTTATGCTTGACAAAAAAGAGATTGCTCATACTATAATTATTATGAAGAAGTTAGGAATAGTAACTCCCGGGGGTGATGCACCCGGAATAAATGCTGCTATTGGGACGATTCTTTGCCTTTCCCGTAATGAGAAGAAAGAAATAATAGGAATTAATGATGGATATAAAGGACTGGTGAAAAGTGATTTTACTGATATGAAGGGACTTTCTTATGAATGGCTTATGGGGGTTAGCGGAACGATACTACATTCAGAGCGAATGTCTTCCTTTAAGGAAAAAAAGGTATTAAAAAAAGCAGCCAGGAATTTAGATAATATTGGAATAGAAGGGCTTATTGTGATAGGTGGGGATGGTTCATTTAGAGGAGCCCTTGACCTACACAGGGTTTCAGGTATACCCATAGTTGGAATACCTACCACCATTGATAATGACATCTACGGTACTGAGGAAACAATAGGTTTTGACACTGCGTGCAACACTGCCCTTGAAGCCATTAATAAGATAAAGGATACTGCTGTCTCTTTCGAGCGTATCTTTGTAGTAGAGGTTATGGGGAGAGACAGGGGATTCCTGGCGCTGGAGGTGTGTATCGCATCCGGGGCTGAGGCAGTAATAATTCCCGAGATTGAGCCTCCTCTGGAAGAAATCGCAAAAGGACTAAAAAAAGCAAGGGCAAAGGGTGAGATGAACGCAATAATAATTGTTGCCGAAGGAGTTTCTAACAGGAGAAAGATTGCACAATTCTTAGAAGATAAAACCGGCGCCACAGTAAGGGAATCTATTCTGGGATATATCCAAAGAGGTGGTTCGCCAACAAGAAGAAGCAGAATGTTGGCAGTGGAATTTGCAAACCTTGCCTACGAGGTTCTGAAGGAATCTCCAACAAGACCCAAAATGGTAGGGCTTCAGAATGGTGAAACTACTACTATGGACCTGGAAAAGACCGTGGAAGGCTATAAGGAGATAGACTTAGATAAATATAAACTCCACAGGAGTTTGTCGAATATTTATTAGGCTCGGTCCTTGACAGTGTGACA
>JAGLZA010000140.1 GCA_023131835.1 Caldifarciminota bacterium | reverse complement strand
TGTCACACTGTCAAGGACCGAGCCTTCTAAGTTTCATCTCTAATTTAACTCTCCTTAATTCCTCCTCTCTACCGCTGGATTGATATTCCCTGATAAGGGTTTCATATAGTTTCTTTTCCTTAGGATTTAACTCGATAGCCTTTTCAAGAAATCTGGCTGGATCTTTGACTCCGGCATTCTTTTTATTCCTCATCAAGAACTTATATGTTTCAAGTGGAATCTTCCAATCCAGGGGATCGCTATCCATAGCACTCTGATAAAAATAAAAGGCAAAGTATAAGTATCCTACTTTTTGGGTCTCCAGGAATAATTGTTCCTGAACGGTTGCAAGAGCAAGGGTGTTTTCAGGGATGGGCCACAGGGATTCTGCTACTGCGAAGTATGAATATGAAGATTCGAACGCTTTATTCTCATATGCTTTTTTGCCCTTCCATACCATAAAGGAAGAAACGAGAGGTAATATATAAATAATTGAGAGTATCGGAATAAATCTTCTTGCCCAGAGAGATAGAGTAAAATGATGATCACCATCTTCCTTGCCACCAATGTAGAGTATAGTCAAAAGCAAAAGAAAATTCGTTGGTATATATAAAGGATTATCCAGAAGTGAATGGAGTAGGATTATTGCAATGAAGGTTCTTTCCATCCTCTCCATTTTCTTAAAATGCAGGATAAAGACATAGAATATTAAAATATACGCAAAAAGAAAGATAACCCCTCCATCCGCAAAGTATTGCAGGAACTGATTATGCGCTATCTTTGCCTCTCTTTTATATTTACCTTTTACAGGAAAATTATATTTGAGTGAAGTCTTTTTATAATTTCTCGGTCCCCAACCTGTAATTGGTTTATCCATTGCTGTTTTCATTGCTTGCTTCCAGAGATTAGGTCTCTGAAAGGAGTAGATATCTGCTTTGCCTTTTATTCGGCTTCCGACTGGATTGGGGATTAACAACACAGCACCGATTATAATGGGAATTATTGCCCAGAGAATCTTCTTTTTGAAGAGCAAAAAAGGCAGAAAGACTATCAGAACGAATACCACTCTTGAACCGGTCAACAGTGTAGCAATGAAGAATAAGAAGATCAAAGAATAGCGTATGGTTTTGTTGGAAATCTTAAAAGAGTATAAAAGACCAAAGAAGAGGGGGATTACGATATAACTGGCATACCTATATGTCCCCATTACTCTGCCCATGGTTAACTGGGTATAGCAAATAAAGAGTTCAAGTAAACTAAAAATAAATAAAGCCAGAAGTAATTTATTTTTCTCAGGTTTTATAAATAGCAAAGAGAGAAAAAAGAGCAAATATGCAAAGTATTCGATAAAACCCTCTAACGATGAAAAAAACGCAGGAGAGAAAATCGTAGCAATGAAGGAAGCAACTGTAAAAATCACAACAGGTAAAAAGAAGATATTTCTCTCAATTATAATCTCCTTAAATCTTATGAGGCTGTATGATAAAAGAAATATTGAATATATACCCAGAAGATGAATTGATAAAGCGGCTTCGCCACCTTTGTACAATCCGGTGGTTAGAATTGGGAAGGTACAAAGTAAAACATCTATCCATTTTTCCCATCCGTCATTATTTTTGAATCTAAAGGTACCTGTTGAGTTTATGTCTCCTGGCATAAGAATAATCTAAGAAGGTTTTAACACCTTTTTTATGCATTTAATGAATTTTAAAGTTGCTACCACATTAGGAAAGTCCAGGTGTGACCTTGGCTTTTCTTGCATCAATTTTTCAAATTCTTCCTCAGAAAATCCTAACTTGTTCAGTACAAATTCTTTATCCTTTTCGAGTAATCTGGCCGGATATATCTCACCTTTCATCTCCTCGATTGCTTCTTGACGGGTGATCTGGCCAGAACAAATCAGGTTGGACAAATGAGCTCTTCTTTTATCAATGCCAAATTTTCCGGGAAGAATATATCCCTGATAGAAACGAGTAAATATGGATTCGTAATGTTTTTTACCATAATACTTCCAATCGAATTCCTTTTCAAGAATTTTCATTGCTTCTGATCGGTTATATTCTATATAATTGAGAACCTTTATTGTCTTGATTCCAAGAATCCTTTTGTAATATCCACGCTTTAATATACTGAGGAGAGGGACACTTTTTATTTCTCTTGTCCCAAACCTTTTCTGGATAGCCTTAATGTTTTTGGCATCTGCTTTTATATAGTTCCACGATTTTGGCATTATACTTTCTGTAGCGAAGTTGCCTCCACTCAAGATAAATTTTATACCTCTTTTAGCAGCAGATTTGTAAATAAAAGCGGCGAGGGCATGATCTGTTAAAACTTCAATGTCTACGACCGATGCCTTAATGTAGGAGCGTTGTAAATCTTTAAATTCCTCCCAATCAATTTCATATCTATATATATCAAAATTTGTTTTTTCTACTATTTTTTCTACATTTGTCTCAGATATTTCCGAATTCCATCCATTATCAAGGTGTACGAAAAGAGGTCTCAAGCCAAATTTTATTGCCAGATATGCTACATAACTACTATCTAATCCTCCACTTAGACCAAGTATGCAATCATATTTCTTGTTTTTTCTGTCTTCTTTAATTTTAGTAACAATTTCTTTAAGTTTCCGTTCTCCCTCTTCCCCGGGAAATAGGTTTTTGCTGGCTAATTCATAATATCGTCTGCAGTGATTGCAAATACCATTGGCATCAAATTCAATATCAGGATCGGTGGTGTCCATAACACACCTTCTACATATTCTATAATTATTCTTCATTGAAAATTTCCTCCATATTTTATACTATTCATTCCTGGATACCAAAACCTTCCTGTCATTTTACTCCTCTTTCAGTCATATTATAAAACCTCATTCTAATGAGGCAAGACAAAATCTTTCATTAATGCAAGAAACATTCCTACATAAAAGTTAGATGTAATATCTGCTTTGCAACAAAATTCCATGAAAACTGCTTCTCTACCACATTTCTACCCCGTCTACCCATTTTTATTCGCATTTCTGGCTCTCTTTCGAGTTTTAATATTGCCTCTGCTAAAGATTCAGGGTTACCGGGTGGCACCAGGATACCAAAGGCTTTTTGTTCTACTATTTCTAACCCTCTTATCCTCGTTGTTATAACAGGAACCCCACAGGCAGCATAGTCCCATATCTTTAAAGGGGATAAACCTATAGAGGCATTTCGTTCTTCAATAAAAGGTGCAACCCCAATGTCAAATGCATTGATATATTTACCTGCCTCTTTATATGGAACTCTACCTGTAAGAATTACCTCATCGTTCTTAAATTGGGAGATTGCCTTTCGTATTTTTGGCATTTCAGGTCCATCGCCTGTCAGGATAAACCGAACTCTATTATTTACCTTTAACACCAGGGGAATTGCTTGAGTGAGATGATATAATCCCTGCCAGATGGCAAAATTACCAATAAATCCGACATAGAAGTAATCAGGACTTATCCCGATTGCTCGCTTCGCTTCCTTTCTATTAATGGGCTTGAAAAGCTCTATATTGGTTCCATTACCAATAACTGCTATCTTTTTTTTATTCACGCCGTGGAGTAATAATCTTCTCATTATACCTTCTGTCACTACCCTTATATAATCCGATAGTCTTGCACTAAAGGTCTGGGTTTTTTCAATTAGTTTGACCTTTAATGAATTTTCTCCCTGTATAGCTCTTTGTTCCGAAACCCAATCGTTAAATTCAACTGCGAGTTTGAAATTAAAAGAAAGGGCTTTCAACCCCTTTAATACTAACAAATATAGAATGGCTGGGGGTGAAAAACGAAGATAAACCATCTCTGGTTCGAATCGAAGCACTTCCCGGATAATGATAGGCACAATAAAAATATATTTGAATGTTCTGCTGAAGATATTTCCTGAAAGTGGATTTGGAGTAAAGTGTATTCCTATATCATCTCCTATCGATTCAGCCCCTGGTTTCAGAGGGGTATAAAGGATACATCTAACCTTTGCTCCAAGATTTCTAAATTCTTTTGCGAGGCTGGAAAAATGAACCTTAGGACCGTCACTTTTACTGAGATCCACAGGGGATATCATCAAGATAGATTTCTTAATCATTATGATATCCTGTATAGTGTTCTTCCATGTTCTGAAAGACCTATCATTTCAAATTTTGACAATGCGGAATTCCTCACGATAAAGTCTGCAAACTCTTCATTCCTAAAATTCCTATATGCTCTCTTCATCTGGGGTTCATCCGGATTATGAGGTTCAAAGAACATCTCGTGAGTCTTAAGATTACCCAGAAACTCAATAAATTTTTTGCAGGTTTTCTCTTCTTTGATGAAATGATGAAATACAGATAAAGCAAGGACTACATTATATTTTTTGGGCAACCCTTCAGGCAAATCAAATATTGATTGTGGAATTACTTTGAAGTTTTTGGTTTCACTTTCCTTGAGCCTGTTTAAGAAATAAAGATTAAGGTTGCTGTTTTCTACACAATAACATTCAAAACCTTCATCCTCAAACCTGTGGCAGAAATAGCCCCAATGTCCCCCTATATCGAGCAGGGTTCCTCCATCTACAGTAAGGTGATTCTTGATTATCTTAAATCTTGTATCATCATAATGACTTGGGATATGTTGTAGATCAGGGTGGGTGAGAAGCGCATAGACCTTATTGTTGAATTTTTTAGAATACCCAAATATTTCCTTCTTGAATTCTACCCATTCGGTATGTCTGATCGTTATTCTTACAGGAACTTTTTCAATGTTCAATAATTTAGCAAATGTCAGACGATGTCTTCCGTTATTAAAGAGTATTTCTCCGTCCCTTCCAATATTCACTGAAATCTCATTCTCGTTCCATCCTTCTTTATATCCCTTGCATTTCATATCATTAAATATTTCGTCTAATTTAGAACACCTTTCGTCTAATTCTTCTTTATCTTTGCATCCCCATTTTACTTCACCTGTCTTGATCTGTTCTAATACTCTTTTGTAATATCCGGTTTCACTCCAGGGGATATTATTCTCCACCTTCTTATGATATGATTTGAAGAAATCAAGGTCCTCAAACCTCACAGTATCCTTATCCCAATCTCCAGACAGCACTCTTCCCTTATAGTGATAGATATCAAAACCCTCTTTAACAGCATATTCTATTCTATCGGTATTAACATATATTGTCTCATTAATAGTATAGGGGTCAACATGATACCTGTCTGGTAATAGCTTTACTCTAATTCGCCAATAACATCTCCATGTTTTATATAATAATAATTTCAACCACCCGGGCAATCGATGTAGAATCTTTGATCTGCTATATTTTATAATCCTCATCTTTCTCTATTTGAAAACCTTATCTACGGTTCTAACAAATTTTTTCATTTCCGTTTCTGCATTTAATCTCCTTGCCGCTTCAAGGGATGCTCTTTTCTTTTTCATAATATCCCCATCAGTGAGTCCATTTATAAGATTTGCTACATCAATCACTTTAAAGGAATTCGCAACAAAACCACAGTCGAATTCTTCTATTATCCTTTTCATCTCAGGAGAGGGACAAACTATAACAGCTAAACCGGCCATTATTGAATCGAAGAATTTGTTGGGCAGGGAATGCTTTACATTAAAAGAAGTTGGATTATAGATGATTAATTGGATATCATATTCTGAGATAGTAGGAATAATACTATCAAAGGGAACCGCTTCCCGAAAATCCACCCTTTCAGGGCAAATCTGTTCAGCCAACCTCTTTAATTTAGCAAAATATCTTCTGTCCCGAACAACCAACATAAGGGTCAAGTGAAATCTTTCTTCTAAAAGTGGCATAAGGTAGAGCATATCCTCCAGATTCCTTGATGGATGAGCGAGACCATGATGTATAATGCATATATTATCAGGGTCTACTTTTTTAAACTCTATTTTCTGATACTCTGGTGCGTTCATTATAACCTCTGGTTTTATTCCATATACCCTGTTATATTCCTCTGCAATCCCATAAGATACTGTTGTCATTGCGTCGGTTTTAAATAGATACTTCCTGCAGAGAAAATCCTTATAAGGATTAATAAACATTCTATGAAACCAATGATCCTCAATTTGCCTTGGATAATATTCATGAGCATCTAATAATATCTGCCCACCATCCCGTATAACTATTGAATAAGCAACCATTAATGTATCCAGACTATGCGCGATTATTATATCAAATTTTTTCTCACTCAATACTTCATATACAGTCTCAAAGGGATATTTCGACTCAATATATTCAGGATACCAATCCTTGAAAATGCGTGATAAGAGAAATGTCAATTGGCTCCTCATCTTCTTGAATCTGGTTCTTTTATCAGAGATTACAAATTCCGCTATTCCTGGAACTTCGCTCTTTTTTAATCCGAGGGTTGTAATTTCATATCTATCCCTCAGAGCATTAATCTGTCTTCTTACTCGTGATTCGTTTTTAAGGTTGCTGAACGATATGATACATACCCTGGCTCTCTTTTTATCCATTTGATACTCTATAAGTTATATTCTCTTCTATACCAGGTCACAAATCTCTTTATTCCTTCTTCTATGGAAACTTCAGGATTATAACCTAATGATTTACGAATTTTTGTAATATCCGCACAGGTTACGGGGACATCACCTGCCTGATTCTCAAAGCTCTCAATTTTGACCTTCCTCCCAATTACCTTTCCAAGCAGATCAATCAATTCCTTTAATTCTATGGTCTTTCCGCCTCCTATATTGAAGATTTCAAAATCCATTTTAGTCTTCAGAGCAGAAATAAATCCTTCTATACAGTCACTCACATAGGTATAATCCCTTACTGATGTTCCATCACCAAACCTAAATATAGGTTTGTCCTCAAAGATAAATTTTGTAAACTTTCTGATAGCCATATCAGGACGCTGCCTTGGTCCATAAACGGTAAAAAGCCTCAATATTGTTATTGGAATATCATACAGATAGTGGTATGTCTTACAGAATAATTCTGCTGCTCTCTTTGCTGTTGCATAGGGAGAAATCTGAAGGGCAAGTGGATCATCGGGAGAAAAAGGAGTTTTTTTGTTGATTCCATATACAGAAGATGATGATGCAAATATAAACTGCTTTATACTATATTCCTTTGCCATCTCTAAAAGATTCAATGTCCCCTTTATATCTACATCTACATATTTTCCTGGAGAAACAATCGACGCACGCACACCAGCCATTGCTGCAAGATGAAAGATAGTCGTTGGCCCGGAGTCCAGAGTCTTGAGTCTTTTTCCGGAAAAGATTCCGTTCAGAAGTTCAATATCAAGGATATCACCCCTGATTAGTTCGAAATTTTCATCTTTTAAAGATTCTGAGATATTCTGTTCTTTCAACTTCGGGTCATAGTAATCGTTGAAGTTATCAAGGCATATTATTGGGAAACCATCCCTTAATAATCGTTCTACCAAATGAGAACCTATGAACCCTGCGCCACCTGTAACGAGTATTGTTTCCTTATTCATTTTTTCTTTATCCCTTAATTCCAATCTATTGGCTTTATACTTATTGTCAAGAGAACAGCTTTTTCACCACAACCACACAAAGTACACAAAGGAAGAATAGTTAAGTGGTTGAATGGGAAAATAGTTAAATAGTAGGGACGAACTGCGTTCGCCCTTTTGTAGGAGCGGTTTCCAAGCCGCGATAATCGCAACTTAAGAAGTCGTTCCTACAATTGTCTGGAGATTGTAGGCACGAATTTATTCGTGCAATTGTAGGGTTTTAATTCATCAACACCGAAAATGTAGGGGCAAGACATGTCTTGCCCTCCTGGGAATTTGTAGGGTAAGGTTCCCTGATTCTTTGTAGGAGCGGCTTCCCAGCCGCGATATCTAACGCAATCAACGCAAATAAATTGTCATTGCGAGGAGTGAAGCGACGAAGCAATCTCTGGTGTGGGGTTCTTGACTCACGACTCTCGGCTCTGGACTTTGAACCTTGGACAATAAACTATAGCCTGTTGACTGAAAATACTTACTTTTCCTTTGAGAATTCTACCGCTGCTTTATTTCTATCAATATAAGATGAAGTCTTCAAGTATCCATCCGAGTTGTGATAGATAAATAAGCAGGAGCCTCCTTTGATTTTATTGATTATATTCTTTGCCAATGTGTATGGCACAACCGGGCATCCCCAGCTTCTACCAATTCTTCCATGCTGTTCTATAAATTCTTTTGATACATAACTGGCACCATGCATAACGACTTTGCGTTTTTCTGCATTACTGTTAAAATTTTCTTCAAGACCCCTCAGGCGGAGAGAATAGCCATGTAGTCCAGTGTAAGTATCAACTGTTACAAAGAAACCAATGCAGCTTTTCATAGTGTTTGGTCTATTCGAGAAGTATTTTGCATAAATCATGCCGCTATTTCTGCCATGTGAAACCAGTGAAACAAAAAGAGTCTGTTTGTTATCAAGGTCAATGACAAAAAGCCGTTTTGATGTTGAGGGTTTGGTGTAATCGATAATGGTCAGTATATTATCCTTATTCAGTAATCCCTCTTTCTTTATTAGAAAGTATCCGGTGAGAGCGTACTCCATTATAGTACTATCAATTAGTTCAGTAAGCTTTGATTTATTATAAATACTCATTACATAATTTCTGAACTGTAAATCTGGACTTTGCATACTAAGTGAAGTTTCACTATCCTCTTCACCGCCAAAAAGAACCAAGGGGATAATGCAAAAAATCAGAATAAATCTTTTTCTCATTAAGAAACCATTTATTCTCTTTTTCATAATATTGAGTATAGAATATCTTTATATAAATGTCAATGAATTTAAGAATCCAGGTTTCATCATTTTTCTCTTCCTATTTAACCATTTAACTATACCTTTGACTCTCGACTATAGACTGTTGACTGACGACTAATGACTGATAATGTCACAGTGTCAAGTACCGAGCTTATGAGGGGTGGGGAATGACTCGTGACTCACGACCCACGACTCATGACTCCTTCCAGAGTCCTTCGATCTCATTGACTGTCTTTTCGATAGAGAATTCCTTTTTTACCCTCTCAATGCCTGAAGTTCCAAATAGTTTCCTTTTCTCACTATTCCTCAAGAGTTCACCTATTTTCTCAACCAATTGTTCGGTAGAGCCAGGGTATATTAAGAAACCTGTTTTGCCATCCACGACCACCTCTGGCATACCACCTACTTTTGTTACCACCACAGGTAGTCCTGAAGCCATTGCCTCAAGAAGAGATACGGGAAGTCCTTCATAAAGAGAGGAAAGAACAAAGATATCCATTACCTGTAAGAGTTCTGGAATATCTTCTCTTTCTCCTGTAAATAAAACCTTTAGTCCCATCTCTTTTGCCATCTCTTTCAATCCTGCCTCATCCTTTCCACCTCCCACAATAAGAAACTGACATTCGTATCTTTTCTGAAGGTCCTGCGCAGCCTTTAATAAAAACCTGAATCCCTTTTTGGGTTCATGTAACCTGCTTACGGTTCCGACTATCAATTTATCCGGATTCAATCCCAGTTCTTGTATCTTTTTACTCCTATTCACATTTACCTGGTATTCTCTCACGTCAATACCATTTAGAATTATAACAATATCTTTCTCTGGAATATCCAACTGTTCTGTAATAAACTGTGCAACAGCTTTTGAACATACACGGACCACAAACGTGAGGGGAACAGTTACTCTGTCAAGAAATCTTTGAACTGGATTAATCCATTTCATCACATCTTCAACCGAAGAGACATTCGGTATCCCGAGAATCCATCCAAGGATACGTGTGGGAATATATGCCCTGTAGAGAAATGCGATAATAATATCGGGTGGAAATCGCCGTAAATGTATAAAGTATCTCCAGATGATGCGGATATCAAATCTTCCCTTGCCAAATAGGGAAACACATTCAATATCTTTTTTCTTTAGGTCTTGCGATATAGGTCCCCATCCTTTGAATGCAAGAACTCTTACTTTATATCCTCTCTCCTGTAATAAGGGAGCAATCCGCTGGATCATTCTCTCTGCTCCTCCGAGTGTATATCCTACTGTCACAAGGAGGATATCCTTAACAGGTCTATCTAAATATTTTCTCAATTATCCCTCCCAGTAGTCAGTGGTATAGATGCGACCCTCTTCAAACCATAAACGAACGGCTTCTTTTACCTCAAGGCTGGAATCAACAACTGAGATAGAGGTTGGAAGGGAGTCACGGAATGCAGAACCATACCATTTGTTCACAATCCTGTTGTCCAGTATAAATACTACTCCCATATCATGGGTGGAGCGGATTAAACGGCCAAATCCCTGTTTGAACCGTAGCACCGATAGGGGGAGTATATAAGAGGAAAACCCCCCTAATCCCTGATCTTCAAAGTAGGCTGATTTAGCAGAAATAAAAGGGTCGGACGGATTTGCAAAAGGGAGTTTCTCGATTACAACAATCTCTAATGCCTTACCCGGGATATCAACACCCTGCCAGAAAGAACCTGTTCCAAGAAGAACTGACCCCTTATTCTCTTTAAAGAGAGAAAGGAGTTTGTCCGGAGATTTTCCAAAGCCCTGAATCAATAACTCGCGCCCTTTATTAGAAAATGCGGCCTTGATTTGTTGATATACACCCTTGATATGCTTGTAAGATGTGAAGAGCACAAGTGTTCCCTTATTCAGTGGAAGGATTATATCTAATATAAATCTGCCTACCCCTTCAATGTATCCTGATTCATGAGGTGATGGAAGATATCTTGGAATGATTGTCAAAGCCTGTTCCTTGAAATTATATGTATCTGGTAAGGATACCTCTCTTAAACGCTCTGTATATCTATTTAACCCGAGGATATGCTTTATAAAATCGAATGATTCTCCAACTGTGAGCGTGGCAGAGGTCATAATTGAAGAACTCAAACGAGGATATAGATATTCCTCGAGTATTGTCCCGATATCCAATGGTGCCCCAATAAGTTGGAGGGATGAAGGCTTGTTTCTAATTGGCAATTCAGCATAAAATACCCTATCTTCTTTTTCTTGCTGGATGAGGATATCAAGATTTTTAATGATTTCCTTCAGTCTATTTACAACCTTTTCCTGTTCAAAATCATACGATGAGATAATTTCCAGGAAATTATTGAGATTCTCAGAGAGGGTTCGTAAAGGGGATAATTGAATATCTCTGTAGAATCCAACTCCGTAATCATTTAATTCGGTGAAACTCTTTCCTATCGTTTTAAACGTTTTTTTTGCAGAATTTAGGAGTTTATCAATCTCTTTTTTTGTCTTACCCTTTAGTTCCCTTGAAATATTTTTTAGAGTCGCCTGGATTTCTCTGAAACTTACTGAAAGAGAAAAACCATCAGTAGCAGCCCTTTCAATCTCATGTGCTTCATCAAATATTACCCTCTCTGCGGGTAGATTTCCTGTAAAAAAGAGAGGATGATTTATGAGTATCAAATCTGCCTTTTTCATCCTTTTCTTCATTCTGTAATAAAAACAATCATTATAGAAAGGACAGTTCTGTTTTTTACAACTCTCATCCATATTCAATAATCCGATATTTATCTGCCTGAAGAGATAAGAAACCTCTGAGAGGTCTCCAGTTCTGGTAAGGGATGACCATAAATAGAGGGCTGAGAGGGAGATTGGATCCATATCACTAAATAAACCCTTGAATTTTAACAGGCAGAGATAATTTGATTTACCCTTTGCAAGGACAGTATTTATCCTGATTCCTGTGATCTCTTCAGCCTTAGGTATATCATTGTTGAATAATTGTTGTTGAAGATTTTTTGTATAACTCGAAATATATATTTGTTCTTTGTTGCTAATCGTAAAAAGAATAGAAGGAACAAGATATGCAAGTGATTTTCCTGTCCCTGCAGAGGCTTCCACAAGAAGGAATTCATCATTGTTCATGGCCGATTGAACCATCTTTGCCATTTCAATCTGGGAAGGTCTATCTTCCAGTTCTTCCCGTTTGAATAAATCAGAAATAGATATGGTATTACCTTCGATATCCTCTTTTGATTCTTCTTTCTTCTCTTCTCGAAAATTCACAGGAATTTCAAAGGGATAAGAGGTTCTATTTAGCCCTTTCTTACAAGAAATTTCTAATGCTTCTTTGATAATATCAGCTTCCTGGTACTTTGGCTCAAGCACATTAAGTTGTTGCTTTAGTATTTCCGGGTGTACGTTACTCATTATCTCGAACAACCTTAAGAATATCCAGCCGGAGATCTCGGCATCCATTTTCGCACGGTGAGCTTCTTTATAGGGTATACCCAGGTAGTCTGCCAGATATGAGAGTTTATGACTGCTTGAAAAGTGTAGATAAATCCTTGATAGATTCAATGTATCATAGGACGGATTGGATAAGGAAAGATGTTTCTCTAAAAAAGAGATGTCAAAAGAAATATTATGACCTACAAGGGGTAATTCCTTAATAAAATCCTTGACCGCAGGTATCAATTTATCGATTGTGGGACTTTTATATAATTCCTCCTGGGATATCCCCGTTAATATCAGTACATTTTCAGAGACCTCTTTACCCGGATTAACCGTTTGAGAAAAGGTATCAATTATCTTTCCTTCTTTGAATAGGACCAAACCTATCTCGATTATATCTTCTTTTTTATGATCAAGACCTGTTGTTTCAAGGTCTAATGCAATAAAACTATCAAGTGGATTCATATCAGTTTTTTGAGATCTGTAACCTCCTTTTGAGTTAATATCCTCCACTCTCCAATGGGTAGATTTCCCAAGAGGAGATTACCAATCCGGATTCGTATGAGACGTTCCACTCTATAACCAAGGGTTCCAAGCATCCTTCTTATTTCCCTTTTTTTACCTTCTTTTAATGTTATAAATACAATATTCCCTTTTCCAAAACGAATAGAACTTACTCTCAGGCGCTCATTGCCAATAGTGATTCCATTAATGAGTGTTTTGACCTCTTTCCCTGGGGGACGAGGCAAGATAATCTTATATTCCTTTTCTATTTCAAAAGATGGATGGGTGAGGCAATGAATGAGCTTTCCATCATCAGTAAGGATAAGAAGTCCCTCTGAATCTTCGTCCAGGCGACCAACAGGAACAAGACCGTTGGCTTTTAAGTCAATTAGATCAAGAACAGTAGGCCTGCCAAATTCATCAGAACAGGTTGTAATAACTCCCATGGGTTTGTTCAACATAAGATATTTCCATTCTTCCGGGAGTTTTATTTCTTTATCTCTGAACTCAACCAGGTCCCGTTCAGGATCTACTTCAACCCACGGTTCATAAACCGTTTTTCCGTTAATCCTGATTAATCCCTTCTTGAGTAATTCGGCTGTCTTTCTTCTGGAATCGACTCCCGCCCTCGCCAAAAAACGCGCTATTCTCATTCTCTATTCCGGGAAGGTATTCAAGGGATTCAAGTTGAAAGGTTTCCAGAAATTTGTCTGTTGTACCATACAGATACGGATGTCCAAATCCATCTCCTTTCCCTACTACTTTTAGTAATCCAGCATACTGAAGGGTATGTATAACCCCGGAGCAATCCACCCCTCTAATCTGCTCCACCTCTCTTCGAGTTATTGGCTGTCGGTATGTTATTACGGCAAGTGTTGTTAATGCAGCTTCTGAGAAATATAACTCCCGCGTGCCCTTCAACTTCCTAATCAATTCGGCAAATTCGGGTAGAGTATAAAGTCTGAATCCTTTATTCACCTGCTTTATTGTAAATGTTCTTTCTGTTTCCTCATACTCTTTCTTGAGAAGTAGAATTATCTTCTCTACCATTTTAGGAGAGCATCCAACTATATTGGCTATTCTTTTCCCCTTAAGAGGGAAATCACTGGCAAAAAGCAATGCTTCTACTGCTCTTTTTATTTCTTTAATACCCTGCATATCTCTTCGGTCTTTAATATATAGGTAACCACAATAAAAATCAACCCAAAACTTAAAGAACCAAGGATAAGAGAATTAAGTGAAGAGAATCTACCTGTGATGTAGTAAACCGGTATAATTGCCAGAATAGACCCCAATATTATTTTCAATAAAAATGAAAGGATATTGAGCAATAAATCTATATAGGGGATTATCAGGAGGGAGAATTGAACCATACCAGCAATAGACACCGCCAGGGCAAGCCCCTTAACTCCCATTTTATTCATCAGGATTAGCGCCAGCAGTATATTGATTGCCATAGTGACATAACTTATCCTCATTGGTGTTTTAACATCCTTTCGGGAGAAGTAGACATTTCTTATCACCTTGCAGCCTGCTATGAAGGGTATACCTATAATATAATAAAGGAGGATGGAAGCAGTAGAGATAGAATCTTCAATACTAAAAGCCCCGTGTTCATAGAGGATTCGAATTGCAGGTAGTCTCAAACCGAAAAGGAGAAAGGATGCTGGAATACTCAAAAGGAAAACAGCCCTTAGGGAATGGATTATTGTTGATACCTGTGACTCGTTCGATGCCATCTTTCTTGAGAGTTCAGGTAGTGCAACAATAGCTACAGCCACTCCAAACATTCCAAGAGGAAGTTGCATTATGCGATAAGCATAGCTCAAGTAGGAAATGCTCCCTTCCGGAAGTAGTGATGCAAGAAAGAGAGTTACAGTAACATTTATCCTTGTAGCAGCATAGGCAAGGAATACGGGACCCAAGAGCCGTAGAGAATTTATTACACCCGGATGATTCCATCGGGGTTTTTTAATCCTGATGCCCTCACCCGGAAGAAATAATAATAGAAAGAGTAATTGTAAAACACCGCCTGCTACTACACCTATTGCAGCCCCCATTATTCCGAATCGCTGATAGAAAAGAAGGATAATAATAATTACCGATATATTGAAGAATGCAGGATAGACACCTGTGATGAAGAAACGATCGAAGTATGTAAGGATACCCATTACAATAGAAGCAAGAGAAATGAGTATCAGAAATGGAAATATTATTCTTGTCAGTCTTACAGTCAGGCTGAACTGTTCGGGATTACTCGTGAATCCCTTTGCCACGACAGAAATAATTTCTGGTGAAAAGATAACACCCAGAGCGACCACTATTATTAACATAATAATAAGAAAAAACAGGAAAGAACTAAGATACTTATTAGCGCTCTCTTTTCCTTTAAGTGTTCGATACTCAGAAAATATAGGGAGGAAGGCAGCATTCATTCCACCCTCTCCAAAGAAATCCCTGAACATATTGGGTATATTGAAAGATATACGAAAAGCATCCATTGCAGAAGATGAACCAAAGAGATATGCAAACACAATTTCTCTTCCCATTCCACTCAGGCGTGAGATTAGGGTTCCAAGAGAAAATCCGCCTACCTTCTTTAATTTCATAATGTTATAAACAAGGGATCAAGTGAGGAAAAGGCCTGCCTTTTCCCTACAATCATTGAACGAAAAAAGTAGGGGTAATTCATGAATTACCCCTACTCCAAAATCAAGACTGGGGAGTTGCTCCTACGGAGGGCAAGATATATCTTGCCCCCTACCCGCCAACTCACTAACAGACTAACTGACCAACACATTATTTTCTCTGTGCCCTCTGTGTCTCTGTGGCAAATAGAAGAGTCAAGGGGTCGGAATGTCAAGTGCATCTTATTCATCCACGCCCTCACAATGCCATCCTGTATATCTTTTCTATATCATCCCTCTTTAGTATTTTGAATCTACCTATGGTATTAAACCTTTTTTCTAAATTTTCTGCCATCTCTTTTAAATATTTGTCATCTATCCCAACATCCTGAAGATGTGACGGGAGATCAAGTGAATCCAGGAATTCTCTCGTTCTAACAATCGACTCCCTTGCAGTTTTTTCATCCGACATTCCATTAATATCCCAGACATTTCTGCCATAGGTATCAAAACTATTAATCGTTTCCTCATCGAGTGCAAATTCCATCCAGTAGGGTTGTAGTATAGCAAGACCCTCTCCGTGTGGAATGTCATAATATGCAGAGAGTTCATGCTCCATTAGATGGGTTGCCCAATCAGTAATCTTTCCAGCTCCAATAATTCCGTTCAAAGCCATTGAAGATGCCCACATAATATTTGCTCTTGCGATATAATTTTTTGGTTCTTTGTAGGCTATAGGTCCCCAATGAATGACTGTTTTCATCAGGGCTTCTGCTATTCTATCTGGTACCCAGGCACCACAAGTAGGAGAGAAATACTGTTCTAAGATGTGAGAAAATATGTCTGCAATTCCATAAGCAGTCTGATCAGGTGGGACAGTAAATGTATAGGTCGGGTCAAGGATAGAGATTTTTGGCGTAAGCTTATAAGAAAAAAATGGATATTTCTGTTTTTTATCCTCATTGGTTATAACTGAACCACCATTCATTTCAGAACCGGTTGCCGATAGTGTCAATACAGTTCCTATAGGTAGTGCTTTCTCAATCCTTCTATCTTCAAGATAATAGTCCCATAGGTCTCCTTCAACATAAATTCCAAACGCCATTGCCTTTACAGCATCGATAACAGAACCTCCTCCAAGAGCCAGTATAAAGTCAATATTATTTTCTCTTGCGATTTTTATTCCTTCCGTGACAGATGAAAGTCTTGGATTGGGGCAAATCCCTGAATATTCAAACCACTTGATACCATCTTTATTAAGGTAATCCACTACACTATCGAATATACCATATTTCTTTACAGAACCTTTGCCGGTAACGATGAGAACCTTATTTCCATAAGGTCTAATCGCTTTTCCGAGATTTTCTATCTGGTTTTTACCAAAATATATCCTGGTCGGAAGTTGAAGAATAAAATTTTCCATTTCAATACCTCCTTTTTTTCAAGGTATAGGATAGAACGCTGCTGTCAAGTCTATCCCCTTTTTTTAGCCACAGAGGACACAGAGCCCATCATCACCCCGTTAAATTTATAATTTGAGAGAAAGAAGAGCACACAACCCTTCCCATCTTATGCCACGGTTTTATGATAGGTGTTTTAATCCTCCTCCATCCACCCATTTTTTGCCACGGTCCCTGCACGGTTTGATATAGAGTCGAGAGTCGTGAGTCAAGAGTCGAAGATAGGATTTTGGATTTAGGGACCAACTCGACCCTCCCTGGGAAAGAGGGCAAGATATATCTTGTCCCTACATTTTGGGCGAGGTAACCTCGCCCCTACAGATGGAAAAGGCATGCCTTTTCCATACGAAAGGGCAGGTGCAAGACCTGCCCCTACATGCAGATTTGCCATCAATGATTATCTGTGTCAATCTGTGTCGAATAAATGGCTGGGTGGAGAGGTGATAACAAAAACATTATTTTTCTTTGTGTCCTTTGTGTCTTTGTGGTGAACAATCTTCAATTGGAGCGAAGCGACCTGTGGATATGTTAATAAAAAGGTGGAAGGGTTGTGTGTTCTCTTTTCTCTTGGATTACAACATTTTAGGGAAATGGTGGTGGGCTTTGTGTCCTCTGTGCCTTTGTGGTTTAATCTTCGATATCCGAAGTTATCAATTGTCTCGCAATAAAGCGATTTGATGTCCAGTCGGGTGCAATTAATTGTTCTTTCGGGGTATAACCTGAATAACGGTGGATTATGATTGAGGGAGGGAGGTGCTGAATTACCTCTCTTGCTACTCTTGCGTATTCTTCAGGTGTTTGGAATACCTTTATTTTTCCCTGCATGAACTCCCTGGCAAGAGCCGTTCCCTTTACAACATAAAGATGATGTAGTTTAATACCATCTATACCCCATTTTGATATGGCATCAGCAGTCTTGAAAAAATCCTCTTCTTTTTCGCCAGGTAATCCTAATATGAGATGGGCGAGTACTTCAATGTTCTTCCTGTTATGAATCATCTTTACTGCCCTCTCACTGTCCTCGACTGAATGCATTCTATTAATTCTGTCAAGTGATTTCTGGTGTACGGATTGAATACCTAACTCAATAAGAGTATAATATTTTTCTGCGATTTCCTCTAATATATCAAGGTTTTCTTCATTAATGCAATCTGGTCTTGTTGAAACAGAGATGCCCAATATCTCTGGAAATTCAAGTGCTTCATAATATTTTTCCCTTAAGACAGAAGGGGGGGCATAGGTATTTGTATATGCCTGAAAATAGGCAATGAACCGATTGATTCCTCTTTCTTTTAACCTCTTTATTCCTTCACGCACCTGTTCTGATACTGAGAGAGAGGGTTTCACATAATGTGGCCTACTTCCTCTTTCATCGCAAAAGGTGCAGCCATTCTTTCCTTTTGTTCCATCCCTGTTTGGGCAGGTGAATCCAGCATCAATAGATATACGATAGACCTTCCCCCCAAATCTACCCTCCCAGTATTCGCCAACACTCAGATGGGACGGCATATCCTATAATAGTTTCCTTGCTACCTCGACTATCTCCGGATCATAGAGAGTTTTAGTATTAGTCTCAATATCAGAGATTATCTCGTCGGTCTTTTTGTTTTCGGAACGCAGTTCCAGAGATCTATGAGCAACTCTTATTATTCTTGAACCTACTGGAATGTCTTTCCCGGAGAGGTGATCCGGCTCTCCCGAACCATCAAAATTCTCATATAGATGTTCAAGAATAGCCCTACTCTTTTTCAAGAATTTGAATGGACTTATGATCTTTGTGGCTACTGCTGTAGAATCAACCTTTTCTTTACTTATCTTGCCAAGGTCATGTAGGAGCGCAGCATATTGAATATCTCTTTTATCACCCTGACTTATACCCAATTTATCCGCAATTTTTACCGACAGTATACTTACCTGTTTACTGTGTTCTCTTGTATCAGGATCAGCTGTTTCCTCTACCATTATCAATGAGAGAATAGCTTCAAGATAACTTGCTTTCAAACTATCAAAAAGCATTGCGTTGTGCAGAGATATTGAGATATTGGCAGAAAGTGTTTCTATAAAGTCGGATTGAAATTCACTCTCGCTTTTCCTGATTACCAAAACTCCAAGTATTTCTTTCCTGAATGATAATGGACAACAGATATAATCATCAATTTTCCAGGGCCCTTTATTATCTACGAGCCCAAATGGCTCTTCGTTTTCCTTTATCAGATTGCCAGGGGAAACAGAAACATCACCTGCAATAGAATGAACCACATATTCTTTCTCTTTTGTTCCCTTTAGTATGAGTATTGCACCATCCGATTCAGTTGCGCTAACGGTTTTTGAAGGTATTTCCTCAATAAGTTTTGCCAGGTCATTCTGTTTTAATAATTCTTGAGCGAATTGATTCAAGCGGGAAAGGTCTTGAATCCTTTTTTCCAGACGTTGGTCTACCAATTTCTTTTCATCCGTAAGAAGCCGATTTGCTTCTTCCAGTGCGTCATTAGCCTCTGATAATTCAATAACCAGGGCTTTTTTGTCTGAAATTAATTCACGTCTTTCTAAAGCGTTCTTGACTATTGATTTTAATTGATTACTTGATGGAAGTGGTTTTTCTATATAATCATAGGCTTCTTTACGGATCGAAGAAATTGCTGTTTCGTAGGAAGCATATCCCGTCATCATAATAATTTGCATATCAGGATCCTGTTGTTTTAGTTCGGAAAGGACTTCGATACCTGAACGGTCAGGTAATTTTATATCAAGAAGAACCAGGCCAGGCTTAAAATCCAGAGCAGTATTAATCCCTTCGCTGCCATTTGAGGCCCTTTTTATTGTATATTCATCCTTATCCTCTTCATTTAACTCGGATAATATTTCTTCTAAGAATTGTGACAGGTTTTCTTCATCATCTATAATGAGAATTTTTCTTTCCATTTATATCCCCTTTGGTATTATTATCGTGAAGATCGCACCTCTTTTCTCATTAGAGGCATTTATTGTTCCGGAATGATTCTGTATAATCCTGTGGATTATTGACAGCCCCAGTCCCGTGCCTCTGTGTTTTGTTGTAAAGAAGGGATTGAATATTTTTGGGAGGATATCTTCCGGTATTCCTCCACCATCGTCTTTTAGAGTGATTTTTATATTGTTTTTTTCTTCTTCTCCTGATATTTCTATTGTTCCATCTTTTTCAATAGCCTCAAGGGCATTGAGAAGGAGATTCGTTACTACCGTTACCAATTCATCTTCATCCACCATACATATCAGTTCACCTTTAAGGTATTTTTTAACCTTTATATCCTGTTCTCTCAGTTGCTCTTGAAAGGTCATTAATGTGGTTTCTATAACATCCTTCAGGTCTATCTTTGATTTATTTGATGGTCTTTGAGACGCATAGGCTACCATATCCTTAACTATCCGTTCAAGACGTCCAATTTCATTCAGAATTATCTTTATATAATTATATCCCTTGCTATCATCTTTAAAATCTCGACTTAAATATTCGATTCCTGCTTTAATGGCAGCTAAAGGATTTCTTATTTCATGAGCCATACCTGCTGTCATCTCTCCCAGGGCAGCAAGGCGCTCTCTTCTCCTCAAACTTTCATCTATTTCCCTTATCTCTGTTAGGTCACGCAGGATTATAGAGGCACCTGTGATTATAGAGTTGTTATCGTAGATAGGAGATGCACTAAAACCGATGAGTGTATTATCAAGTTCTATCTTTTCCCTCTGAATGATTTCTCCCTGAAGAACCTTGTCGAAAATATCCTGTTCTCTGCCGAAAAAGATTTCATCAAGTGTTCTGGATTCTATATTCTTACCAAGGAGTTTCTTTGCTGAGGGGTTTGCTTCAATGATGTTTTTATTCTTGTCTACAATTAAAAGAGAAGTAGGTATGCATTTGAGTATTTCTGATATATGAGATAATTTAATCTCATTCTGTCCCATTATTTTCTCTTTCCATGTTTTTGAATTTTTCAAGATAGTCCACATGACCGATCACGATAAGAATATCTCCTTCCCTTATTTTTTCGTCGGCAGATGGAACCTCCAGGACCTCTTCAACTGTATTAACATCATCTTTCTTCTCTTTTTTTCGTTTTATTGCTATTATATTGATTCCATATTTATTCCTGAGGGATAGCTCCTTGAGCGTTTTACCTATAAATTTCTGTGGCGTTGCGGATTCCATTATCCCTACTTCTTTGCTCAAAGTGGTATAGTTTATGATTGAGGGATGAATGAGTTGTTCTGCGAGTTTTTCCGCCATCTCTTCTTCAGGATAAATTACTCTGTCTGCCCCAATCTTTTCAAGGATTTCACCCTGAGACTTCGAGGTTGCTTTGGTTATTATATAAGGGATACCGAATTCCTTGAGATGCAGAGTTGCAAGGAATGAAGATTCCAGGTCTTCTCCCACTGATACTATTGCAGCATCTACATTGGCAACCCCTGCTTCTTCCAATGGTTTCCGGTCACGGGCATCTGCAATAAGGACATCTATTGCAAAATCAGAAATAGATTCGATTAGTTTTTCATCCATATCGATGGCAGTCACATGGCATCCCTTTTCAATCAAGGCTTTTGATAAAGTGATTCCAAATGCTCCCAGTCCTACTACCACGAAATCTTTTCTTCTTCTTTGTTCATTTTTTTGTTTTCCTATCATCCTACCTGTACCTTTGCAAGTGGGTGTTTTACAGCCTCTCTACCTTTCCTTCCCAGAACAGTAGCAGCAATAGAAAGAGGTCCTGCCCTACCTGCTATCATGGTTAGCATTAATATTAGTTTTCCAATCGGGGAGAAGTCATGAGATAAGCTAAGATTTGGAAGTCTGGAAGAGCCCATTGAGAGCCCTACAGTTCCAAAAGCGGATAGTTCTTCAAATACTATAGGTAACACTCCTCTTTCTTCCACTATCTTTCTTTCACTGAAACTGATTATACTAATCATAAACACAATTAATGTTAATGAAATAAAGAATAGTGTCAATGCTTTATTTAATTGTTCTTCTGATATTCTTCTTTTTTCTACATTTACCGTTTGCTTTCCCCTTAACTTCGATATAATGTAGGCGTTAATTATTATAAATGTCGTTGTTTTGATTCCTCCACCTGTTCCTCCCGGAGAAGCCCCTATGAACATAAATATTATCAGAAGGATCAGGGTTGTAGGAAGTAGTTCGGCAATATTTATGAGTGAAAATCCAGCGGTTCTCGGAGTTGTAGCGGTAAAGAATGATATAGTAATCTTTCTCATTAAGGATAGATGGGATAGTTTATTACCATCTTCAACAACAAAAATTATGATGGTCCCAATTAATATAAGGAACATAGTGGTGAAAAGAACAATTCTGGTATGTTCTGAAAGGTGATTCCTTAATCCTTTTATTCGTTCTGAGATATTCTCAAGCACTATAAAACCGAGCCCCCCAATTATGAACAGAAAGGGGACAGTCCAGACTATCAAGGGAGAATTCCCAAAGTTGGCAAGATTGCCCGAAAAAGAGCTAAAGCCAGCATTACAGAAAGCAGATACGGAATGAAAAACCGCATGAGATATTGCTTCATTAGGTGGATATCCCGCTTGGCTAAAACCGGTGAACAATAGAATTACTCCTCCGAGTTCAAAGGTAAGAGTGGTTAAGATTACAAGACGCAGGAATTTTGGAATATTGGACATATCGAGTAATCCAAATTCCTCTTTAACTATCAAATCCTTTTTTATATCCAACTTAAATCCGATTATCTTCATAAATAGGGTGGCGAACACCATATATCCCAGACCTCCTATCTGTATTAAGAAAAGGATGATACACTTACCTGTCAGGGTAAAGTCCAGTGCTGTATTTTTTACGATTAGCCCTGTTACGCATACGGCTGAGGTAGAGGTAAATAAGGCGTCGATAAATGATATACCATAGGAGGATTGTGGAAGGAGTAACAGGATTGTTCCTGTTAAGATTATTCCTATATATACAAAAATAATGGAGCGGAAAGGTGACCAACGTGTCATTTAGAGAAAATGTGACCAACTATCTCTGTTACATTCTCAACAAAGAGTAGTTTGAGTCCTTTTTTTGTAGCGTCTGGAAAATAGTCGGTTTCTGCTCTGTTTTCTTTCGGTAAAATTACCGTAGTAAGACTTGCTCTCTGAGCAGCTACCAGTTTCTCTCTCAAGCCTCCAATCCTTAAGATATCGCCTGATAGAGTAATTTCACCTGTCATAGCGAGCTCATCCTTTAATGGTCGTTGAGTAAGAGCACTGAGTATGGCTGAGTAGATGGTGATACCGGCGGATGGTCCATCCTTTGGAACCGCACCTTCTGGTATATGTATATGTAGGTCTATGTCTTTATAACAATTCCTATCCAGGTTGTAGGATTTGTGGTTGCTTCTTATAAGACTTAACGCTGTCTTTGCAGACTCTTGCATAACCTCTCCCATTTGACCTGTCAGGATGAGTTCACCACTACCTTCCATCGTGCGTGCCTCTACCTGTATGAATTTACCACCATTCCTTGTAACGGCTAATCCATTTGCGACTCCTATATGTTCTTTCTGATGTTTTCTGTGTTTCTTGAATTTAGGTGCGCCAAGATATTTCTGTAGATTCCTCTTTGTTATCCGTACCCTTTTATCACCCTCAAATACGATTTTTTTTGCTGTCTTTTGGGCAAGACGAGAGAGCAAACGTTCCAACTCTCTGACACCTGCTTCGTTACTATATTCTTCAACTAATTTATAGAGAACTCCCTCTGAGATAGTAAATTGATTTTTTTGTAGTCCGTTATTTTCTATAACCTTAGGGATTAGATGTCTGGTCGCAATCTTTATTTTCTCATATTCTAAGTATCCCGGAAGGCTTATGATTTCCATTCTATCAAGCAGGGTTGGAGGTATTGAATGAGTGGTGTTTGCAGTAGTTATAAAGAGCACCTTGGATAGATCAAAACCCTCTTCTATATAATGATCATTGAAGTCATAGTTTACTTCCGGATCAAGTACCTCAAGCAGAGCACTGGCTGGATCTCCTCTGAAATCCTGTCCAATCTTGTCTATTTCATCCAGAAGGAATACTGGATTCTTAACTCCTGCGTTTGCCATCTTCTGGATGACCTTGCCTGGCATTGAACCTACATAGGTCCTCCTATGCCCTCTGATTTCAGCCTCATCTCTTATTCCTCCAAGAGAGGTTCTGACGAATGGCCTTCTTAGAGCCTCTGCAATTGATCTTCCAAGGGAAGTTTTGCCAACACCAGGAGGACCAATGAAACAGAGTATCTGCCCCACGCATCCTTCTCTCAATTTAAGGACCGACAGATATTCAAGAACTCTTTCTTTTATATCTTCCAATCCATAATGGTTTTTTTCTAATATCTGCTTTGTTCTATTGAGATCCAGAGCCTTGGATGAAGATTCTTCCCATGGGAGACGAAGAAGCCATTCTACATAGTTATAAATGACTCCAAATTCAGGGGATATAGTGGGTATCTTTTTTAGTCGTTCAATCTCTTCTTCCACCCTTTGCTTTATCTTTTTGGGCAGTTCTTTGTTCTCAAATTGTCCTTTTAATTTGTGAATTCGTTCATCTTCTTCCTTTCCTAATTCCTTTCTTATAATCTTTAATTGTTCATTCAGGAAGAATTCCCTTTGGCTTTTTTCGAATTTACTCTTTACCTGCTCATTAATTTTAGCCTGAAGACTTAATAATTCAATCTCTGTTTTCAACATCTCTATAAGTGTAAAGAATCTTTTCTTTAAGGCTGAAATTCTTAAGAGTTTTATTTTGGATTCAACCGGGAGGAATGAATTAGAAGCAACAAAATTTATCATTCCCTTAGAGTCAAGTGAATTCTCTACCGAGTTCAGGATCTCTTTTGGCATCCTTGGATTTTTCCAGACATATTCTCTATAAATATCCAATAATTGATTCTTTAGGGCATCATTAATTGAATCTTCCTCAATTTCGTCTTTAACCTCTTTGTAGTAGGCATATAAGGTATTGTTTTTTGGTAAAAATGAGTCTATTTGAACTGCTCTAATTCCTTTAATATTACAACGAACAACATCATCATTTAGAGAGCTGACAATTAAAATTTCTGAGAGCACACCTATTTCATATAGATTACCGGGGTCAACTGATTCCATTTCAGGACTCTTCTGAGTTGCAACTACCACCTTCCTGTTATATTTGGAAACCGCTTCTTTTACTGCGATTTTGGATATTTCCCTGATAGAAACAACAGGGGAGGTAATACCGGGGAATATTACGGTATCTGCAAGAGGTATTACAGGCAGGGTTTCTAAAGAGTTGTTGTTCATTGAGCCTTCTTTAGTTTTCTGTCTCGAATAAATTCCGGAGGGGCTCCTTTCGTGATAGTTGCCTTTCGGATTTTGCAGGCTTTGACATTCTTCTCCTGAGGTAGATAAAACATTAAGTCAAGCATAAGTTCCTCTATTACTCCACGGAGTGCTCTTGCCCCGGTTTCCATTTGAGAAGCCCTTTTTGCTATCTCAAACATAGCTGCTTTCGTAAACGATAATTTAACATCATCCCAGGCTAATAGTTGTTTGTACTGACTTATTAGAGCGTTTTTGGGTTCGGTCAGGATATCGATGAGGTCTTTTATTGTGAGTGCATCGAGCACCGCTGTTACAGGTAATCTGCCAACCAATTCAGGAATAAGACCGAAATGCATCAGGTCATGGGGCTCTGCCTTTTGTAAATAATTGTTTGATGGCACTGACTGTTTTAAAGGAATGGAGGCATTGAATCCCATTGAATTCTTATTTAATCTATATTCAACGATTTTTTCAAGGCCTTCGAAGGTTCCGCCTGCAATAAAGAGTATATTCCTTGTATCCAGTTGGATGAATTCCTGCTCAGGATGTTTCCTACCTCCTTTTGGAGGAATATTCACCATGTCTCCCTCGATTATCTTAAGAAGTGCTTGTTGCACGCCTTCCCCTGAAACATCTCTTGTTATAGAGGGATTTTCTGATTTTCGTGCTATTTTATCCAGTTCATCAATATAGACTATTCCCATCTCTGCAAGTTTAATATTATAATCCGCTCTTTGTAGTAGGCGAACGAGCACATTTTCAACATCTTCACCAACATACCCTGCTTCGGTAAGGGAGGTGGCATCCGAGATCGCAAGGGGAATATCCAGGAATTTCGCAAGTGTTTGAACCAGAAGCGTTTTTCCTACACCGGTAGGCCCAATGAGAAGGATGTTGGATTTATACATCTCCACATCCTTAGGATTATGTTTGACCTTTTTATAATGATTATATACTGCTACTGATAGAATTTTTTTTGCTTTCTCCTGTCCTATTACATATTTGTCTAAGTAGTCTTTTATTTTATTGGGAGTTGGAATCCTCTTAGGTAAATGAACTACAGTTGGTTCCCTTTCTTCCTCTAAGAAGTCATAAAATAGTTCAATACAATCCTCGCATATATAGGAACCATCCTTGCCTGCTATAAGGCGCACTGTTTTTGTATATGGCCTTCCACAGAAGGAACAGAATGCTACTTTGTATTTATCTTTCATTTATCTCCTTCCGTGACGATATTACAGCATCTATGAGTCCATATTCAAGGGATTCCTCGGCGCTCATCCAGAAATCTCTATCCGTATCCCTTTTGATATTTTTTAAGGGTTGTCCTGTATGCTTGGAGATGATTTGATTGATTCTTTCTCGCATTCTAATTATTTCACCTGCATGTATTTCTATATCCGATGCCACTCCACTAATTCCTCCTGAAGGTTGATGTAAGAGCATTCTGGAATTCGGCAGGGAAAACCTCTTCTTTTTTGTTCCAGCCGCAAGTATAACTGCTGCAATAGATGCAGATAACCCAATGGATATTGTAGATACAGAAGAATGTATATACTGCATAGTATCGTAGATTGCAAGACCAGAAGAAACATTTCCTCCTGGACTGTTTATATATATATGTATATCCTTATCTGGAGCCTGTGCTTCAAGGAATAGTAATTGTGCTATTACTGAATTAGCAGTATTTTCGTTTATTTCAAAGCCTATAAAGATAATACGGTCTTTTAATAAACGGGAATATATATCATAAGCACGTTCTCCCTGCGCTGTCTTTTCAATAACATACGGAATTGTTAATTGACTATCCATTTTTTACCTCCTCACTGACTTTCTCTACCAGATAGTCAAGAGCCTTATCTCTAAGTATGGTGTGTTTTATGAAACGAATAGCCTCTTCACCCATTTCATCCAATTTGTTATCTTCTGATTCGGCTATCCTGTCCATCCATTCGTCCAGTTCCTTTTCTTCGATGGTGAGTTTTTCTTTAAGCGCTATTGCGTCCAGCAATGTTAATCCCTTTGCCTGTTTGATAGCTTCCTCCTCTGGTGTCCCTTCTCTCTTTAGCATTTCTAAGAGGGTAGGATTGATCTCTAAATCATCAAGTTGATTGAGAACCTGGGTGAGCACTTGATCTCGAATGCTATCTTTCTGATTTTCTTTCTGTTCTGCCTCCAGGCCTTTTTTGAGGTCCGTTTTCAATTCCTTCATATTGTCGAATCCAAGATCCTTTGCAAAATCGTCATTGAGTTCAGGGAGAATTTCTTTTTTAACCGCTATGATCTTTACTGTGATGGTCCCCTTTTTATTGGCAAGGTTTTCAATGGGAAAGTTAGCAGGGAATTTTGTTTCAATCTCCTTCTCTTCGTCTCTCTTCAGCCCGATGATTTCCTTTGTGAAGTTGTCATTCCCTACAGAAATGGAATAGTTTGGAAGCGATTGTTTTCCTGATGATATATCAAGAAATACTGTATCTCCCTTCTTTATTGCTCTATTCACTGATTTTAATTCACTGTTTATCTTCCTTAGTCGTTCCAATTCAGTAGATATATCTGACTCATCAATGTTATTCTTCTGCTTTAATTTAATTTTGGATAGATCGATATCAATTTTGGGGGGGACATCCAGCAGGACCTCGAATTCAATATTGTCTTCTGACTCAGATGTATCCTTTAACTGGGGAGGACTATAGATGAAAGGTTCGTATTTATCAACTATTTCTAATACCCCTTCTTCAATGAGTTTCTGAAGGCTTTCTGCACGTAATTCTTCTCTCAGTCTGGTTTTGATCAGCTGGACCGGGGCTTTTCCTTTCCTGAACCCCGGAACTGTAGCTTCGCTCTTCCATTCCTTTGCAAGAGATTCTACCTTTTTCTCTATATCCTTTTCCTTAAGTTGCAGCTTAATGCTCTCCATCTTTTCTCCTCCATGTTTTTTATTCCTTTGCCAATGCGAGAGGGGGGACTCGAACCCCCATACTATTTAGTAGTACTGGATCCTAAGTCCAGCGCGTCTGCCAATTCCGCCACTCTCGCTATACTAAATATATATAAGAGAAATCCTGTGTCAACCACCTCGAGTTTATCTTGTGTAAAAATCAATCCCCTATTTTACCACAAAGGCACAAAGCCCATCACCACCCCTTAAATTTTGTAATTCAAGAAAGAGAGCCCATCATCATACCCCTTTATTTCACCACAAAGACACGAAGGACACAAAGAAGATTTTTGTTTTTATTTTTCCCTCCACCAACCCACAAGAAAGGAAACACAAAGAAGACAAAGTACACGAAAATACATCTTAGCTGATAGCTGTTCGCTGATTATGTCGCAGATAAACACAGATAAACTAAAAAACCCATCACCACCCCTTAAATTTGTAATTCAAGAAGAAAAGCCCTACACCCCTCCCGTTTTTCTCGCAAAGGGCGCAAAGGAAGAATAGTTAAATAGTTGAATGGGAAAATAGTTGAATAGTAGGGGCGTATTGCATACGCCCTTTTGTAGGAGTGGTTTCTAAAATCGCAATCCACCCCTTTCGTAGTGGCAGAGCTTGCTCTGCGTTCTTTTTCGCGAAACTTGTAGAGGCAATTCATGGATTGCCTCTACTCCAATTTCGGACTCGATAAATCGAACCCCTACAGATTCTACAGAGGACAAGGTATACCTTGTCCCTACAAAAGTCGCGACAGGGATGTCGCTCCTACGGGGAAAAGGTTTTGCCACAGCTTCAGCTGTTTAGCGGTAGAATGTATTAGCCGGTTGGTCTCTTGTTAAGATTAATTGTAGAGACGAGGCAATGCCTCGTCTCTACCTGCAATGGTTGAACGAAACAGATTACAGACACGAATTCATTCGTGCCTACAATACAGATGTTCGCTGCCTAGTTGTTTTTGATTCTCTCCTCTGTAGTTGCCGAGAAGAGATATATCCTATCCTCTTTAAGTTTAAGATTGACCTTGCTGCCGGGTTTTAGCTCAGCATAAGTGTGTGAATCAGTCTTTACTATTATCGTTTCATCTTCTAATTTGAGATAAAGAATGATTTCACTCCCAATCATTTCAGCGACATCCAGTGTGGCTTCTATTCCGGATTTTACAATAGAGATGTCCTCAGGTCTTATTCCTATGATTTTATCTTTTCCATATTTGGATAAGAATTTATATTTTTCGCTTTGGAGAAGATTCATTGCTGGAGAACCTAAAAATGATGCTACAAATGCATTCTTTGGATCTTCATAGATTTCCATAGGTTTTCCGACCTGCAGGAGAATTCCGTCCTTTACCACGGCTATCCTTTCACCCAGAGTCATCGCCTCTACCTGGTCGTGAGTGACATAGATGGAAGTAACCTTTAATTCGTTGTGAAGTCGTGCGAGTTCTGCCCTCATCTGTACCCTCAATTTTGCATCAAGATTGGATAAGGGTTCATCAAATAGGAAGACAGAAGGTTCTCTTATAATAGCCCTTCCCACAGCCACCCTCTGCCGTTGTCCCCCTGATAATTCCCTTGGTTTCTTGTGCAGGAGGTCATTTATTCCCAGTAAGGTAGCTGTATCCATTACATGTTTTTTTATCCTGTCCTTATTTGTCTTTGCTATTCGCAAAGGGAATGCAATATTATCATAAGCTGATAGATGGGGATAGAGTGAATATGATTGGAATACCATTGCTACATTTCTTTCTTTTGGCCTCATATAGGTAACTTCTTTACTTCCAATATAAATCTTACCTTTCGTAGGATGTTCAAGCCCTGCAACAATTCGGAGGATGGTCGTTTTTCCACAACCTGATGGCCCGAGTAGAACTATGAATTCTCCCTCTTTTATGTCCAGGGATAGATCTTTTACTGCAACCACCTCACCGAATTTTTTTGTTATATTCTCTATTTTGACAGAAGACATCTACCTCCTCCAAATAGGTTAAGTTTGTATCTATGAATTCCATTTGTATCGATAACAATAAGAAAATATATACCCTGATATTTTCCTGATATCCGTATTGAAACATTATTTCTTTCGTTCTTGATAAGTCTTCCCAAACAGTCGTAGATAGATAGTTGCCCGGGTCTTGCGTTATTGCTTGAGTATGTAAGTATAAGGTTGTTATCCATGGAGCTAACTATTATTCTTTCTTCTTCCTCCTCTATATTATCTTCTAAGATTCCACTGGAACTTACCGCGCATAGCCAATAAGTTGTATTCAATATTATTATAGAGTCAGAACCATCTCCCCATCCATCGTATAAGGTGTTGCCCGGGTTTCCTGTCCCGTCATCTATGGGCGATGAATCTCCGGTGCCTGCTACTCTTCCATCACCGAATCTTGCTGTTGCAAGCATTACATCATAATTTCCCTGGGAAGAACCAGTCTTCCATATATGACCCATTACATAACTATTTTTACCCGGATAAAGGGTCATCGCTGTCCCTCCCCAATAGCCATAATAGTCATCAGGAATTCCAAAGTTTCCGCTTATTACCGAGTCAGTGGCTGAATAATTATATGAGTTATCGCTAAAGTTATTGTTAGGGTCTCCGCTGACATTAAAGTGTATACCAAAGGAATCGGATGCTCCGAGGTCGTTCCATATTCTTGGAGAATCCCATCCGTTGCTATTTCTATCTGACAAATAATGGTCTCCGACCATAAATAGACCTCCGCCGTCTCGGACAAAATCAAAGATAGCGGTCTTTTCTGATAGAGTGAATGGGTTCTGCGGTTCACAAACGATGAATATATCGAAATTGGATAGATCCAGGGGGGTTGCCTCACCATAGGTAATAGAACTATCAGGAGGAAGTGTTTTTACAGAGAAGTGACCCTCTCTGACTAATCCATAACCCCAGTCGGATATCGCACCAAGCCAATCTTCCTGGTCCCAGGGAGTTAGAGGGTAGGGCTCGGGCATATCATCATCAATTATCCAATCTGCCTCCCCGGCAGTCTCTTCCTTTGTAAAATCAAAGAGCACATTGAAATGATTACTATCTGTAACAGTATAACTATATGTGTCGGATACTGCTACTTCATTAGAGTCATCCCATACTGTAATGAAATAAGTAATAGTATCTTCTTCAACCTCCTGGTCTACGGAATAATAAAAATATGTCGTATTTATGCTGTCAGACGATTTTTTATAAAAACCTCCGCCGTTTAGATTCCAGTAAAGTGTATCCGAAGCAATTCCATAGTCATCGGTTATATTTGCTCTGATTATTGCTTTTCTGTTGGAAGGGGGATTAAATGGATGTTGCTCTACATTATGTATCTCAGGAGGGGTATTACCTGTTCCGACATCGTAGTAGAGTTCGATGAATTCATATATAAAATTACCACTACCAGGTGCATCTGAAGTCTCTGTAATTACAACGCCCACGCTATGTCCTCCCAGAGCTCCGGATCCCGGGTTGGCACTATCAGCACTTAATTCCGTCCAGTTATTGGTGTTCGTTTCGCCTCTTTGATAACACTTACCTGATGACATAATCAGGTATGTTGTATCGATCCTTGTATCCAGAGAATCATAGAGGGCATATGTCTCTCCTCCGTTTATAATCGGACAATTATTGAAAGAGTTTACATAGATTACATTGGACCCAAAAGTCCCCCAGTGCGCTTCAAACTCAGATTTAGTTGCATTCCTTCCAAGGATGAGGTAGCCATTATCAGGGATTGTAATATCCCCGAATGTATATGTTTGAAAGGAGTTCCACTGTTTGATGGTCCATTTATCTATATTCATTCCAGCAAGCAGCATAATTATTATTATCGTTGAAATGATATTTCTACCTCCTTTTGTCCGATTTTTAGCCGTTCCTCTGCATCCATTTCACCAAGTATCACCGGTTCGAGAACTACCTGTGAGAATATCTTTCTACCAAAGAGCCAGGCAGGTTCAGGAGGTTCCAATTCTGCGTAATATAATTGATCCCATACTTTTTTTAACCCTGATATTTGTTTGAAGTAATCCTTGATTTCCGGGAGTTCATTGGCACTCTTGCGCACAGGGACATATCCGGTTCCCAATGCCCATTTTGCTTGTTGTTTGGGAGATATAAACCACTTGATGAATTTCCAGGCTGCTTCCTTTTCTTTAGCAGGTTTATCTGCAAATAGGGCGATATTGGTGCCCATAATCATAACGCCTGTGGTGTCTTCCTTTGGCAGGGGTGCAATCCCAACCCTGAAATTAGGTTTTGCCTTCATTATAAATGAATAAGAAACCGATGTTCCCATAATAAAGGCTATCTTCTCTGCGATAAATTGATCCTGATGTTGGAAGCCTGTGGTGAGTTTTGCAACCCTGTACTTATAAATGAGGTCTTTAATGAATTGCAAAGCCTCAATGCCTTCTTTACTATAGAAAGCGGGATTGTTATCCTCATCCACCATCCTACCACCAAAGGCATACAGGAGTGATTCGAAGAAGCCCACTGATATGCCAAAGGCTGTTACTGGTTGGTCATCCTTCTGGAGCATTTTTGCAGTTTTGAGTAGTTCTGTCCAGGTCTCCGGGAATTCTGCTATTCCTTCCGCGAGAAAGAGATCGATATTGTAATAATACGCATAAATACTTTTGTTAAAGGGAAGGGTTATCAGTTTCCCATCTATTGTATTATCTTTAATGAATACCGGGTAAAAGTCCGTTATCTCTTCTTCCTTTAGACCGTTCTCACCTTTTATATAGTTCTCAAGGGGTTCAATAACCCTGGATTCATAGAGATTGGTAGTCCATGATGAATAGACCTGGGCGATGGTTGGGGTTCTGTGGGACAGAATAGATGCCATTATCTTTTGTGACAACGCATTATAGTTGCCCATTGATATTGATTCTATCAGGATATCAGGATGGGAATCATTGAATTGATTTATTAATTCTTCTAATGCATCTCCAAGTGGGCCACCCATTGCGTGCCAGAAGACTACCGTCGTAATCTTGCTCTCTTCCTTTTTGCATCCTGGAAATGCTGCTAAAAATGCAATGATTAATAATAGTATTTTATTTTTCATTTTGCATTGCTCTTCTATCCCTTTTCAATATATTTATTTTCTTATCAGTGATTATCTGTGTCAGATAAATGGTTGGGGGATAATTTTGCACTTTGCATTTTGCATTTTGCATTGACAATCTATCCCTTTACTCCTGATTTCATATAACTACTTATAATCCTGCGCTGGAAGATAAAGAATATAATAATCACCGGTATTATCACCAGTGTCGAAGCAGCTGATAACAGGGTATAGTCTGTGCTCTGTTCTTGCATAAAGTAGGCAAGACCAACCTGAACAGGACGAATTGCATCTGAGGTTGTCATAACCAGTGGCCAGATGAAGGTATTCCATGACCCAATCAGGGAGAATATTGTTATGGTTATGAGAGCTGGTTTTACCATAGGCAGTGCTATCTTTGTGAGAAATTGAAAAGAGGAGCAACCATCTATCATTGCCGATTCAAAAATAGATATTGGTATTGATTTGAAATGTTGCCGAAGTAGGAATATAGAGAATATATTAACTACCCAGGGAACGATCAGGGCCATATATGTATCGAGCCATCCCAACCTGGCAAGTATGAGATACCCCGGTATTATATATACGGGAAGTGGAACCATCATCATTGCAAGGAATGAGATAAATAGAAATTCCCTGCCTCGAAATTTGATGAATGTGAATGTAAAAGCAGCGAGGGATGATGTAATCAGAACTCCAATCATAGTAAATATGGCTATAATAATCGTATTAAAGAAATATCTTCCAAAGGGTGCTACTCTAAGCGCCTCCGGGTAATTTTGCCATACGATGTTCTCCGGAATCATAGTAGGGGGGAACCGAACCGCTTCAACTGGTGATTTCAAGGATGTGGTAATCATCCAATAGAAGGGGAGGAGAGCAAGGAGCGAACCTAAAACAAGAAGCACATATAATGTAATTGCCTTTGTCCTGGTCATCTCATTCCCTCACCTGTTGACACCGTTTGCTCCAGAATCGTGGGCAGAAACCCACTCCCACATGTGTAGGAGCGGCATCCCGATAATGGAGTAGCGAAACTTGTTTCGCGCAAAGGGGAAATTGCAGAGCAATCTCTGCTACTCCAAAAGGGTTGAATCGCGGTTTGGAAGCCGCTTCTGTAATGGGCGATTCGTGAATTACCCCTACTTCCGACTCCGAGCTTGAGGGTATCCATTTCAATCAGTGCGAGGTGATATCGTTTAGAAACCCTCTCGGAGGCCGAGCGGGCATGGTCTCCCGAAATCTTTAGATTTAGGGAGGAGCGAGGCCGAGAGCGGGAGCCACAATTTCCTCGCTGGGGAAATTGACCTCGTTTTCTGAACGATATTACCGAGCAACTAAGCATAAAAATACACCTGCTTTTTAAATAGTCTATCATACAACTTTGGACAAAGCCAAAATTTTCTCTGTGTTTCTCTCTGTGTTCTTTGTGTCCTTTGTGGTGAATAAATGGGGTGGGGATGGGGTTTAACCATAATGAACCCTTGGTTCAACTACCTTCTTCTGCAGAACCGTAAGTGATAGTATAACTAAAAAGAGGAATATAGAAATTGCAGAACCGTAGCCATAACGCGAATAATTAAATGCATTGTCAAATAGATGATATACCAGGACATTGGTCGTCCCGAGCGGGCCACCTTTTGGGGGGCCGGTCATTAACCAGACCGGTGCGAAGACCTTAAAAGAAACAATGGTGGTCATCATAAGGACATAAAAGGTTGTTGGTGAGATTAAAGGCCAGGTGATATTCTTAAATACAGAAAAGCCTGAAGCTCCGTCTACCTCTGCTGCTTCATAGTATTCCTTAGAGATATTTTGCAGTCCCGCAAGAAATATGACTACATTATATCCCAATCCCTTCCAGACGGTCATAATGACGATAGACAGAAGAGCAAGTGAGGGTCCTTTAAGGAATAATGGGAGACTCCTATTTGTGATTAGTTCAAATATACCACGCCACTCGGAGAGCCAATTTTTAGGTGGTATGTGTAGTAAACCCAGTAAATAATTTGCAAGCCCTATTTCCGGATGATATATCCATTTCCAAACCATTGAAATTGCTACGATTGAAGTTACCACGGGGAGGAAGTATACAGTTCGAAGTATTCCTATGCCCTTCAATTTATTATTCAATAGAATGGCAATAAAGAGAGAGATGAAGAGCGTAAGGGGAATAGTAAATACTGTATACCACAAGGTATTGGTAAAGGCCTGCCAGAAGTATTTATCGGTAAGTATGGTTAAGTAGTTCTTTAAGCCAGTGAATGTCCCCGGGCCTCCCATTCCCCATCTATAGAGACTTGCCCTGATGGAGAATAGAATGGGGTAGAAACGGAATACTCCTATTATAATTATTACCGGGATTAGGTAGAGAATGGCAAGGTAGGGGTTTATGAGGCGTCGTTTCATTTGTAAGGAGGGTATTCCTCCACGTAGAGGGTGATCAACTTATGGTCGTATCCCGCAATACTATTATTCTCATCCAGGTAAAGCACCAATCTTCCTGCGCTTGACAGGTTGGTATATCCTTTGCAGAAGAGGGTATGCTTTGTAGGAGTTTCGTAAGGCTCTCTCAAAGTCCATCCCCTATTACTCGCACCTATTATACAATCTATTCCATCTACACTTTCGGCAAGAGTGCTATCTCTGGTAAACCCTGCATCAGATAATCCGATAATTATCTCGGCCCCCCCGGATTGCAACTCTTTAACAGAGCGTTTTGCCGCTTCCACTATATCCGCATCAAATTCCATCTCCTTTCTGTATCTCCCCGGAACAAATAGATGTGCATAGGGGGATGTGATACCAAAGATACCTATCTTTATAGTGTTTTTGCTGGTGATGATAAAACCTTTCTGACTACCTTTTAGGTTAGCTGACAGGAACGGAGTAGAGGATTTCGCTAAGAGTTCCTTGAGAAACTCTTTACCGAATGAGAGCTCATTGGTTCCGATGAGTGACGCATCATAGTGTAGGTCGGATAAAAATCTGGCGAGTTCTTCAGGAGGTTTTTTATCCCCTGATGTAGGTAATGATGCAAGATTTCCTGAATTGATAAGAAGAATATCATTGGATTTCCTTTCGAAATTTACGAAAACCTCAAGGGATTTGGCGTTACCAAGGTCTGGTGGCATTTCTTTAGAAACCCAGTATGCTTTCGATGATTCTAATGCTCCATTGATGTCATTGGTATAGATTATTCTTATTTCCTTATCAGTCTTTACACCCCATAAACCTGTAAGGATTAGAAGAAGAAGCATCAATCCTCCTCTTCCATTAGTGGGGTCTCCTTTGTAGATACAGAGAGGAGGTCAGCAAATCGTTCTTCCAATTCCAGCCCCAGGGTTTCCGAATTTATCAGAACAGCGGTTTCATTATTATTAGCAAGGGCATAATAAGTCCAGTTAGTGGAGCCTATAACACACAGGACAGAGTCTACTATCAATGCTTTTGTGTGTGTTGTTACCTCAGGAGGGTCAAAATATACTTCCTCTATACCATTCTCCCTGAAGAAATCTGCTACCATTACATTTTTTCTTGTATTGTTCGGATTCCAGGATGAGGCGTCAAGGATTATTCTCACCAGAACACCTCTTTTTGCTGCCCTGAATATGGATTCATAAAGGACCCTATTGACTCCCTCCGGATGGTCAGGATAATGACCAGCAGAAAACATAGTTATATCAATGGTTTTTTCTGCACTATCAAAGAGTTTTACAAGTCCGGGGACATAATCCCTGTTTGCCAGAACCTCTGGTTCTGCAGAAATCGCAAAGATTAGGAATATTATATTAAACATCTTATCACCTCATAGTTCCTTTGTTATAGATAGAATTATGCGGGTTTCGGTTTCCTCAACAATTTCACCTTCCTCGATATTGGCTAATTGAAATTCATCATAGGTGAAGGAGTTACTGGAGAAGGAAGCGCCTAAGTCGAATTTGAATCCCCAATTTTCATAGCCTATACCTCCTGTGTAGCTGGATAGTATTATTTCTCTATCTACTGGTGATTGATTCCATGAATATCCGAGTCGCATCCAGAGACCAGGTTGTAATCGGTGTTCGATACCTCCGGATATAGATATAGTATTATCCACATCTTCCCCTATGAGGTTATTAATCTTCAATTTCTCCCAGGGGGTATAAATTATCTCAATAGTTGCCACAGCAGGCAATCTATTGGCGGGTCTGAAGACCACCCCGGCTCCAACGCGATAAGGGTATTCATAATCATTTACAGGGGTGCTGAACCTCTGACCAAGAGAACCTTTAAGGATTGCGGTAAGACGCCAGTTTATCTGGTATGAAAATCTTCCTCCAATCTCATATCCTGAGCCTGTGTGATATGTGCTATCTATCTCATCAAGACTCTGCCAGTATTCATAGAAGCCACCGTAGAGCCATTTAGCTATTATTCCCGTTTGAAATTTGTTAGACTTCCATCCAGCTCTAAGGGTAGCACCGTTTATAAGGATGGATTTTTCTCTTGTTTCCCTCTTTGTTATCTGGTAGAAATCGTCCCTCTCGATATCCTCAAACCTCCAGTGAGCTTGAATAACAGGTTCGGTGCCGATGGAAAAGTATAGGGGCTTTCTGGTATAACAGAGATGGGCAGTAAATGGGAAATCAAGGAAGAAATTACTACTGTAGCCTGTGATTTGCTTACCTACAGTATTATCATATTTATCGAATATGAACTGACTTCGGCTCTCTGTAGGTAAAGAGATATTTGGTGAATACTGAATCTTTATACCTTCCTTATCATCTATTACTGAACTTCCTGAAAATGTAAGCCATGAATTTCCCATTGAGAGAGAATAAGCATCGAATGAGTTGTTTATCGTTCCATACTTGTTTGCTTCTATGATTCCGCCATAAGCAAGACTACCTGAGAATATCAGAACTATGGACAGAATCCTTATAGATAGAGTCTTTGACTCTCGAGTCTTTGATGCACGAATTTTTAATTCTTGAATTCTTAATTCTTTCATATTATCACCACCACCATGTTAGGTTTATATTTCCGGAATATATTGAAGATTCATCAAGAAAATCTGAGGGATTCTCCAGCAATTCTCCTTCCGTGTTATAGTATTCTTCTCCGCTCTCTTTTAATCCCCAGTGTGGATAGAGCTCGTTTTTTACACGGAACTTGAACCGCAGGTAGAGATTATCACTTAAACGATCGAGAACAGAAACATAGAGTTTCTTACCATCACCATAGAGGAAATCAAGACCTATGTCTTCAAATGTCCATTGACTCATTCCGTCTGTCTTCCAGTAGGCTATTCCCCCTTTTACACTCAATCTCGGTGAGAAGTGATGTTCATAGAATACTGATATATAACCACCATCGATGATTTGGTCCAATGAGTAACGGGGACTTTGAGTTAAGAGAACTCTACCATATCTAACCCTGAAGCCCAGATAATCTTGATTTGGTAGCAAAACAAAGGTTCTAAAGGTCAACTCATTGGTTTTAGATACAGTAGTTGCTGAAACCTTGTTTCTATTCTTTTCCTGATATTTATGTTTTATCCTGAAGCGTAAAGGGTATACAGGACGAAATTCCATTTCCCACTGAAGTCGCATATTCGAGGTTCCCTCTGTTAGATTTTTCCATAGGTCAAGATAGGCTCTTGTCAGGGTTATTTGCCTTGAGAATTGATATCGGGTTTCTATATAGTATCCATCCTCTGGTTTGGGTACAGGATATTCGGATAGGTCTGAAAAGAGCGGGTCAAGAACCCTATATGATTTTTCTAAAGGAGTATCGTCAAATCTTTCCTGCTCCCAGAAACCCCTGCTGTATGGATTATCAAAATCCACCTCGTAGTGTCTTCGATGAAAGAGCAGATATATGTTATTATAGAGAACCCTTGCTAAAAAGGCATAGGCAAAACCACGGTATCTCTCCTTTGCATATTCTCCCTGAATCCCGAAGTTTCTGTAGACTATTCTTCCTTCTATTCCACCGATATCCCTCTGCTTCCCGCTGAAAAGTGCCGTATAAGAAGGTCCAAGTTCATTGTTATCGTTGGGTATGTCTATTGTAGAGATGTCAGGACGTATAGAATCTCCGTAAACTGCTCGATATCCATTTATGCCTATATAGGTTCCAAAAGGGATGGAGAATATATCAGAGATGTCAAATCCCAGATGGCCTCCCATGATTTGTTCATCTATTATATCATCAAACTCTTTCAGATGATATCTATTGGGAAAGTAGCAATTGATTGTGTTGTCAGGATTGGGTATACCAGATTTCTTATCCCTGGAGTAGAAAAGATAGGAGTTGAGACGCCATTTTTCAAGATGCACTCCCAATCCCCTTGCTTTGAAGAGGGGATTATCTGTTGCTTCTCCGAATAGACCATTTACCCGTTCTATTGAGCGGGGCCTTGAATCAGGAGAGTTATCAAAAACGAGTCCCATCCCGGTGGAGTAGTGATAATCCCCGATTACAAGATTTTTTAATGGTCCTATTTTCTGAACACCAGCGTAACCACTTCTGTAATATCTTCCTGCTCCTCCTCCGAGAAAGATATTTTCCCCATAAGTGGTATGAAACTTACCTGAATAAGATTCTGTCCATCTCCCCGATTGGATTTCATTTTCTTCTCCCTTGAGTCTATCCTGAAAGTTCAATATGTCACTCTCGCTCCAACCATCTGCAATTAGTCTCTTATACAGAGTTGCAGATGTATCCTCGAGATCGCTTATTACCTGATTGAGGGAGGTGGTTATTTCATCGGGTGATAGGATATCAAAACCCTGCTCCCTTGTGGAATTCTTGTGAGTCATTTCCATCCTTACAAAACCGTCCAATGGGAAACCTATCTTTTGTGGTTCTCCTGCTGTGAGGAAATTTCTCATATTCCTGAATCCGTATGAAGATAGATAGGGGGCGTCTTCAAGATCACTGACATATCGGAGTTTTCTGAACTGTGTCCTATATTTGATTGCAGATACTGCATCAATGAGGTTTACGCGGTCAAATTGCAGTATATCGTCAATACTGGCTTTATTTATATCGATTGGCTCAAGGAGGATAGTTTGCCAGTGGTCAATTGCGCTCTGTGTTGGGCCTTCCTCGGATGCCAACCTCTCCTGTAACTGTTCTATATAAACAGCAGTCCAGTCCTCTTCTTCCGGGGGGGTGATTCTTATCAATTCCTTTATTTTATTGAAATCCTCAGCCGAGAGGACCTCTCTTAATTCATAGACGGATCGTAGATACCCCCTTGCCTGTTTGAGATTATATACCTCCTGGACCTTTTCACCGGAGAGGGGCAGACTCTTAAGTTCGGAAAGGGGTGCTGTATTGATATCCAGGACATTAATCAGTATCAATAAGAGTATCATTTATAACTCACCCCCACCCAATGAGAGAGTGGCATGCGGGAATGATTCCTTACGGAGTAATGGAATGAGACCCATTCGGTATGGACAACCACACCAAAGGAGAGGCGCAGCGGTTCGTTCTGGACCCCTGCCTGTAGAATGAACTGGTCTGATATCTGGAAGCGTTGTCCGAAGTGGACCTGGAGAGGATAATCCTCTTCTCTTGTAAAGGCAAAATGTGTTATTACTCCGGGATATGGGTTATAACTCACCCCAACCGAGAGTGACCAGGGAAGGGTATATGAATTTTCCCTACCCATCCTTGGACGGTTCAGGTTATGTGCATTTACACCAACAACCCAGTTCTTGTATACCTCTCCCAGAAACGAGAGATCGAATCCACCTGCCATGTCGTTACCGTAATCCTTCATCCGGAGGTAGTATCCATTTATTGAATATCCGAGTCTGAATTGGTCTGATAGAGATATTCCATGGGCAATACGCACTTCCATCTCACCAGAGAGGTCAGGACCTGAACCAGGGTCAGGGGTCTGTCTGGAGATTATACCCATACCTATGCTGTTCCATGAGAGGTTTGCGCGATGTATCTCACAAATCGAGAATTCTTTATTAAAAGAGTAGGAAAAAGATATATCTTTTTTGTATGATAGAGAGGCCTGATTGGACTGTAATGCGCAATCCCTGATAGACACAGTATTTCCACCCATCCCTGCAGCGTCAATTGAATAGCCCAATCCTTCAAACACCGAAAAAATAATTAACAATACCATTTTAACCTCCCAAATCCGTGGCTACTACAATGGGTTGTGTGATAGATGTAATCTTACCAAGTGGTGAAGTGGCTTCAATATGAAGTATATAGGTGCCTATGGTTACCCTTCTACCCTGTTTATCCTTTCCCAGCCAGTTTACTGTTAAGGGTCCGGGATGATTGGTTATTATCTGTTTGATTTCCCTGCCCACTACATCATATAGCCACCCGTTTATGCGATAGTTTGCTGGTGCAGAAACGGTAATGCGAGCGATCTTTCCCTGATCCGGGGCAAAGGGATTGGGTTCGATAGATAGTGCCAGTTTTGTCGTATCACCTTCGATTTCTCCTGCGACGAAGTCGGATATAAATCGAGGCAGTAACTGATAACCGGATGTATATGGTTCTTCCGGGTCATATTGTCCTACGACACCTGTTATATCCCATCTCGTATTTTTATCAAGGCTAAGGGAATCTACAATATCGGTAGTCGTTGAAATACGCAAATTCAGAGCAGTCTGTCCATTCCGAACAGAGCAGTTATATCCACCTCCGGATGGGATGGTTGGTGGTTCTATTACTATTGCATCTGTTATTGTTATCAATTTACCTTCACGTTGTTCAGATAGACCAACAGAGAGAGAAAGCGTCTCTGGTATTACAGGATTGTTCCTTTTTGAGAGAAGAATTATGCTGTCAGGCTCAGGTTTGAATTCTGTGATACCGTTGTATTCTTCTATCCCGCCCCACATCAGATAGCGATATCCAAATTGAAGTCCGAGGGTAGAACTGGAGTAGATATTTATCCCACCAGTGGAATCCTGAACATAACCATTATATCCATCTTCAGAAAAATTAGGGGTAGTAATTATTCCCTGTAGCCACACATTCTCTCCATTGAAGGGTGATTCGTATCCTGTCCCCTGGATTGTTGATATTGGATACAGGCTATCGGGTGGAGTGATTATCTCTAATGACGGAGAAGGTTTTATCTCCCGAAAAGTCAATCCATCAAAGGAGGTTTCTATTGTGGACCCAAACTCTCCGGTAGTATCGGGTACCAGCTGTTCTCCGAAGTTCACAATCATTGAATCAACGACAGAGAGGGAATCGATTGTAATCAGATTATCGTATACATCGATTACCGCGCCTTCGGTTCCGGACCCAAGTAGTGATAAAGAAGAGAGATCCCAGTCAAAAACAGTATTCAGGGTTATCTTCAAACCTTTGAGTGGGCCATCAACCGAATCCGGGAAGCTCACGAATAGTTGTATTCCCATGGTATCATTATTGAATGCCCTTTCAGGACTTAAAATAAGGTCTGTTTTAACAGGGTTCAACTGAAGGTCTCTATCCTCTCTTGGAACGAGTTTGTAATGATAAAAGGAATAATGCAGGATGCCGTCCATTCGGAATATAGTATCACCAGGAACAGGTTCATAGTAATAACTTCCCTGTTTTTCTATAAGCATTGTGTAATCCACCATTAGTTCTCCGGAACCATCATTTAGATACCACTCATCGTTGTAATCCATTATGGTGGTAACTAAAGCATCCTTTATCCTGCAGTATACCCCTTCATATTTCTCCTGTCCTAATTCCTGTGTCGTTGTATCCACGGGTTCAGGTAATTCTCTGTCGGATGAGAGGATTGTAACTGAAGGGTTATCAGTGAATTCAGTCGTGTTCCAGTATTCCACTATCTTGCCCCTCACTTCAACAGAATCTCCTCTGGATACACTGGGATTTGAGCCATATACATATATACCTCTCCAGGCACCCCCGGGATTTTCTTCGATAAAGAAACCCTGACTGAACACACCGGTTACAATTCCATAGGTTATAACACTTTCGTATTTAATATATTTTGAGGAGTCGGTGCCCGGTATTCTATCATACTGGATGTCATAGATAGAAGCCGTTATCGGTGCACTCAGGTCTATAATATCCGAAGCATCCCTGGGTAAGAGAACAAAGCCCCGCCAGTAGTCAACGATACCACTCATATCATATTGATACCCTATTGTTGGGGAATAAGCATATAGAAGATTAGCAACAGATGCAGTTCCTGAACCATCATTCACCTCCCAGATGCCTGCGGTATCAGGTGTGCTGTAACATTGTGCATCGCTTACAGAAACAATAACCCCTTCGAATTTCTCATCCGAGAGGTTATTGGTGGATGTGGAGGTAGGGGAGGGGAGAGAACCGCTTCCAATGAGTGAATCAGAAAGAAGGACTAATTCGGTTCGAGTCCCGATCCCATCCGGTGAGAACTCACGAACATAGCCTGTAACCTTAATTGAATCACCTCTTGTCATCCCAGGGGTTGCGTCGGTAAAAACGAATATCCCTCTCCATTCACCACCAGGATGTTCTGTTAAGAAATATCCCTTGTGTTCCCCATTTCTAACAGCAGAGACCACCCCATAGGTGGTTACAGTATCACCTTGGAGGGGAGAGAGAGAATCCTGTCCTTGAATTTCGTATATAGTCGTCCATAACTTGGTTAAGATTATATCATTATTCCTTCTTGGAACCAGTTTATAATTCCAGAATGAATAGTTGCTAATTCCCCTTATCTCGGCAATTGTATCTCCGGGTATGGGTTGATATGCGTAACTTCCCTGAACCCCTATCATCAAGGAATAATCTATCATCAACACCCCGGAACCATCATCTACATACCATTGATCATATTGTCCAAAACCAGATGTATCGGTGACTATAAGATTATGAATCACAGCATAGACCCCTTCATATTTTTCCTGCCCCAGTTCCCCGGTTGTTGTATCTGTTGGTCCAGGTAGTGAAACCCCTGAGGCAAGAACTGTTACAGTGGGGTCGTTTGTAAACTCAGTTAGGTTCCAGTATTCATCAATCTCACCGGTTACTTCAACGGAATCTTCCCTTGAAACCGTTGGGGATGATGTGGTGTAGACATAGATCCCTCTCCATTCGCCACCCGGTCTCTCTTCGATGTAGAAACCCTGTGCAAATACTCCGGTTACTATTCCCCTTGTGGTAACTACCTGACCATCGTACGGGGAATCGGGACCCTGCCCCTGTATCTCATAGATAGTGTGGTACGCTTGCGCAAAAGCCGTTATGGAAAAGAGTAGAGTTATAAGTATTATTGAGCGAAGCAGATGTTTCATAACTATAACACCATGAACTTTGCGGTTCTACTCTTACTGTTAGCTCTCAAGTGAATGAAGTAGAGTCCTGTTGGTAGGGATTGACTCTTTAACTCGATATTGTATCTACCTGCATCAGGGGTTCCGTTATATAGGTCTTGAATCAATCGTCCTATTGGGTCATAAACAGAGAGCCGAACCCTTGATTGCTCAGGGATCGAGAACTGTATCTGAATCTTTCTCCCGATATAAGAGAGAGAGAGTCTGAGGTTTTCTGTAATATCAGTTTCTTCAACACCCGAAAGGTTTACAATATCAGCTGAATCCCGTGGTTCAAGCACAAAACTGAAGGTATCCGTTTTTATTAATCCGTATAATTCGTATGACTCGCCTATATTGTACACATAATCACCACCCAGATCTGCTACGAGCAGTGTATCGATTCCCGCATTATCGCTCATTCCATAGTAGTAACCTGATGGCTGTAATCCTGATGCAATACACACTGCTGAATCGAGGTGAACGAATAACCCTTCTAAACTTTCCCCTACACCTCCAGTTGTTATCTCTATGGGTGTTGGAAGTGAATGTCCTGAGGCAAATATCTGCCACACAGGTGAATTACCTATCTCTGTGAATCCTTTATATTCGCTTACATTACCAACGACCGAACAGGAATCCCCTCTATTCAGGTTTTTTGCCGTGAGGTCAGAGTAAACATAGACCCCATTCCATTCACCACCTGATGCTTCCTCTATATAAAAACCATCATTGAAGATACCTGTAACAATACCGTATATTTTGACCAGTGTATCTATCAGGGGTGAATCACCGGATGGTGCTGTAGTATATTGAACATCATAGATACTCTTTGAGGTGGGTGAGGCGCCAGGACCTAAGACATCACGATAGTCCCTTGGCTCTATCTTAAAATAAGAATAAGAATAATTAAGTGGCCCTGTTACATCGTAGTAACCACCCTGTTCCGGCTTAAAGTGGTATATCTGATCGTCTATCCTGACAGCGCCCGAACCATCGTTAACCTCCCATTCTCCGTACCCGAGTGAATCATTGGTGCACAGGGTAGTTATTACTGCAACAAGCATCCCCTCATATTTTTCCTGGCCTGCATCTCCTGTTTGTGAAAGTATGGGGGTGGGGACCGTGGCAGTCCCAAGGATATTCTCTGCCTGGATATAGCCCAGTTCGGTCATTTCGTAAAATTCGGTAACGATGCCTGTGACCTCAACCGAGTCTCCTCGACGGACATCAGGATAGGCATAGGTACCGGTGAAAACGAATATGCCTGCGAAGGTATCGCAACTCGCATCCTGGAGGTAGTATCCTCCGTTATGGGGTGGGACAACAGCAGTCACAATGCCATAGGTGGTTATCGTATCATTCTCATAAGGAGTAGAACTTCCATAGCCCTGTATCTCTGGAATCGATAGGGTATCTACCAAAGCAAACAAAGATGCGGGAATCAATAAGAGAACAAACAACAAGATAAAACGTTTCATAAAGAACCTCCTCTTGTTTAACATGAGTTTATAAAAAACATCAATCTACATAATAACAGAAGAGAATAAAAGGTCAAGGTTTTTTTTATGTTATTTTGTGAAAATTAATCCCCAACCCTTCCCATCTTATACTACGGTTTTAAGACACTGTTTTAAGATAGGTTGTTTAATCCCCTTTCCCCCCATTTTTTGACACGGATTTTCACTGATTTAACTGATTTAAAGAATCCCCCTCTACTTCCCCTAAAAGAACACTGATTTTTTAACTCCCCTTTCCCCTCCCATTTATAGCCACGGAATGACACGGTTTAAGAATAATTCTTTTGTTACCCCTCCTCCCCCCCATTTTTTTGACACAGATTTTCACTGATTAAGACTGATTTTTTTTATTTTTCTTTATCAGTTATTATCTGTGTTATCTGTGTCTAATTCTGGTTTATAGCCACGGTTCCTGCACGGTTCTACATTTAAGTTCACGCAAAGAACGCGAAGGATGCAAAGCTCGCAAATAGAATTCTGTTTTGTAGTTTTGTAGGGGCGAGGTTTCCTCGCCCATTGTAGGGGTTTGATTCATCAAACCCGCTGGGGTATGTAGGGGTCAGGTCTCCTGACCCTTTTGTAGGAGCGATATCCCTGTCGCGATTTTTGTAGGGACAAGGTATACCTTGTCCTTTTGGATGTCATTGCGAACCATGTCATTGTTCACCCCGTGGAATAGAAGCACTTCAGGTAATCTCTCCTATTCCACGGGGCAGGCTTTTCTTCCTGCCCGACCCCAGTGAAGCAATCTCTATACAAAGATTTTCTCGCAAAGAAAGCAAAGCTCTCTGGAGTAGTGGCAATTCATGAATTGCCTCTACAAGCCCGCCCCGTCAGATAATTTCTTTATCTAACGGGGTAAACGAATTGTAGGCTTGCCCTGTAAAATGTTTACTATTTAATGGGGCACGAATTTATTCGTGCGATTGTAGGGGCGACTCGCCGAGTCGCCCATTGTAGAGGCAAGGCATGCCTTGCCTGGATAGGGAGGAGGTGGAAAACTAAATCAATGGAAAATGATAGATTTTACAACCTCAACATTATCCCTGTTCTTATAACCCTATGGGGGTTATACACAGTGGGATCGTTATATTTTCCGTCTGGGTCATCAAAATTGAGATACTCATATATATCAGCAAAATAAAGCGCATTATTCCTGTTTATTAGATTTCTAACCTCAAAGTAAAATTCAACATCTTTAGTAAGGATGTTGAATGACTCTCTCAGGGTAAGGTCTAAATATATATTGTCAGCTGAGAATACACTCTTGTATTTTCCATCCCTACCACGATAATAATGAGGTATTCCTGATTGATATTTAAATAACACATTTATTGAGGGTATATAACCCTGATTAGAGAGCATTGATAGGAAAAGATTGAGATTATGCCTTTTGCTCCCTTGTGTTTGGCGAATAATGGTAGTGTCTCCTGTTACCCAATCACTTACAATAGCGGGATATTTACATATACCGTATGTATAATTGAGATCGATTTCAGGGTTAATTATTGAAAATTTCTTTGAAAACTCAGCAGATAAATGTATACCTTTATAGTTATAATCAATTGAATCTATGTATGTTGTAATATAAGTAAGCATAGTAATCCATTCTATAGAAGTAGCTGGAAAACCTTCCCCACTGGTATATATGCCCTCAATGCCTAAGTCTAACCCAAAAACTTCCCATTCAACTCCGAGGGTGAACTGTTTTTTACTTAAGTAGCCAAGTGCAGGATTAGGATGGATCCCATACGGTGTAAGATATTTTCCCTCCAGTGGCCACATATATTTCATACAGGGGAACTCAGAGATATATGAAAAGTCTCCATAAAAAGTGACGTTTTCAAAAGGAGCGATGGAAGGGGAAATCCCAAGTAACTCCGAAAATTTCTCGGATGTTGAATCAGTGAGGAAAAATTCTCTTTTTATCTTTATTCCAAAGGAAAATATCCCGGAATGAGAGATATTATAAAATAAGATACTAAATAATTTTGGCTTCCCTTTGTAATACTCATAATATGGGACATCTTCTGTGTTAACAGTATAATCCAGAACATTGTATTCTTCAATTCCCAGTTTTATACCTGGATTGTTAAAACTAGTGTGCAGTTCACTTCCCATTATTAACCTATGAATGTTTACTCTTTTAGTTGCCCAGGGAGCTTGCCAGTATCCATCGATGCAGAAACCATAGACGTCATAACTCCTTATATTGGGATATAATACAATGTCATCCCATTCAAAGCCACGTTCTGGAAATGTATCAATCTCTACATCAAAATCATTATCCGAATCAGAAAAGTCATCAACACCATTCCTGTCAAGTGAATCTATTTGTCCATCACCATTTCTGTCATAACTTCCATCCTCAAAGATATTCAGGTGTTCATATTCCTGCTGGAAATTGTACTGCAAGTTAAGTGCAAGATTGCCAAAGGTTTTTCTCAAATCTATTCCAAAGAATATATTTTTTCCTTCATAATCAGGAAGTCCTGAAAGGTTATACTTCCATTGGGCAATATATTGGTGGTATTTCGATGAATTATAGATGCCAATTACTTTCATATCCAGAGGCCCAAGGGGTAACCCGACTAAACCAAAGAGATTCAATTTGTTTTCGTCAGTGTAAGGATGGAATCCATTAGTTTTGAAAATTTCTCCGGAAAATATGATGTCTCCATTCTTATGAAATGGTATTCCGCAAAGAAAGGATACATTATTTAGTGCTTCTCTATTCCAGTTGTATAAATCAGGCTGGTTTTTATCCAAAACTCTGTTGAATTTCTCAATATGGTAATCTGAAGTCTTATAATTCAGCATAAGTCCTTTATTGTCCATATTCCTGAATGTTAATTCTCTATTTCCCGAAAAGGATTTTATTGAGAGCAGGGGTATCTGAAATATCCTTCCGGGTGCATACCTATTATCGATTTCAAACCCTTCGTAGGTTATATCTAAGTTATACAAAGGTATTCCATATTGATAATAGTTACCAAACACCTCCGTATATTTAGTATTTAGCAAAAGGATATCCTGTATTGAATCAGCAGGAAAAAAACAAAATTCTCTGAAATTACCACTAAAGAAGTCAATAATATTGTAGAATATAAAAACATCTAATCCTCCTTAAGGATGATAAAATATAAATGATTCCATCTCTTTTTTACGCAACCTCATTCCAAATGCTTCGTAGGTATTTCCCCTTTTCATATTACCTTCCCTGGTTGTTACTATAACCGGAGAACCTACCCTGTCAAGGTAGTGAAAAAAAGTTGAATGGTTAATTGGTAAAATGGTTAAATAGTTTTCTTTCAACTCAATTACTAATGTCACAAATTAATGCCCCGTCCCTATATCACATTAAAGTAGTCTTGCCCGCCTGTCTTGGACCAACAATAAAACTAATTTCTTTCTTAGAAAGATGCTCCTTAACGTCATCAAACAGGTATCTTTTAATCATAATTCCATTTTAATCCGATTTTTTTTAAAGTCATGTGCCAAATTTCTCGGGTTCGCAAAAACTCAAGCATATAGTGATACGGGTTAATTAGGATTTTGTGTGTAGGGGTCAGGTCTCCTGCCCCTTTGTAGAAGCGACATCCCTGTCGCGATTATCGCGATTATCCAAACCGCTCCTACAACTGGATCCAGATAGTACTGTAGGTACGAATTTATTCGTGCTAAATGCACGGTTAAAATCGTGCCTACATTTGTAAGGGTCTGGTTTATTTTATATGTATAATTTTTAGGTATTTCTCGTTAAATTTCGTTTTGATTCGTGCAAGGTAGACACCCTGTGCCAATCCTTTTGGTTTCCATATATATGTTTTCTTGTTATTATTGAACCTCTTCATTAATCTACCTGTTATATTGTAGATCTCTAACTCAAAAGGAATACTGGATTCAAAGAGAACGGCATCATAAAAGGGGTTTGGCAGAGCCCGAACTATAGGTTTTTTATATGAATGTAGTTCCTTTTCCAGTACTGCTGTTATATCAGTAAAAGCTGCGTATATATTCCAATAGTTATTTCTGTTTGATGCCCAGGTTATACATATCTGTAATGAGTCAACACAGATTATGGAAGGATCAATATCGCAAGATGCATCAGTTGTAACTGCTTGTGGCGAATTCCACCCATTATCATAATACGAATGATAAATATTCCAGTTACCATCCCTATCAGACATCCAACATACCCAAGGGCGACCAAACCCATCAACTGTGATTGAAGGAAGGATGTCATCTTCAGTATCATTTGTAATTGGCTCTGGTGATAGCCAATTACTTCCATCATAGTAAGAATAAAAAATATCACTTTGATTATTGTCCCAGCGGTGCCAGACGAGCCAGATTCGATTTAGGCTATCTATTGCTGCTTGGACTGATAAATTACTGGTATTGCTTGTATCAACTGCAAAGATGTTTTCCCAGGTGCCATTATATCGTCTGCCAAATATCTGAAAGTGTCCATTACTACTATTCGACCAGAAAACCCAGACATTATTATCTCTATCAACTACTATTGCGGGGTCAGTTTCATCCTCTGGTGTTTGTGTAAGGGCATAAGAGTTTAGCCAGGCGCCACCAGATGTTGAATTTGAGACATAGATATTGGCATTTCCATCGCGGTAACTTTTGAAAGCGATCCAGACCTTATTATCACTACCTGCAGCAAGTGCTCCCTGAACATCATGCCAGCCAGCAAGAGGATTGACATTCTGTGGAGAGGACCAGGCCCCATTATAATAATAACAACTATAGATATTGAAATGTGTATATCCATAGTAGTCACGAAAACTCTGCCAGGCAACCCAGAGTCTTCCATCGCTATCTGTTGTTGTAGTTGGAAAGAAATCATAGTATTCGTGCCAGGCGAGTGATTCGGGTGTGGCAAACCCAGAACCTGTGAAGTATGAACCATAAGTGTCAGAGCGAACAATCCTTCCTGAATCCCAGAATATCCATAAGGTGTTCTGGGATTTACCAGGGGTTGGATTGCCATTGACAAATGGGCTATTTTCTACTTGATGTATTATCCAGTCGAATGAGACGTTACTATAATACACTGGTTTTTCGTTATTTACAGTGTGTAAAGGATGGTCTAATACCTTTAAAGAAGGATCGCCAAGCATTAAGGTGCCCATAAACCAATTATAATTGGAATTAAACCATTTCTTAAAGGCATCGCCAAATGTTGAATCCTGACTCAATGCTTGATAGAAATCCGAGAGGCTGTTTATACCATACATTAGCGAACTGCTGGCAATAACGACCTGACTATAAGAATGTGAAAATAGATACCAGTCTGCCAGATTATTTGTCTCGGTATATCGACCTGCCATACAGGCGTTGAGAAAATAGAAAAAGGCATCTGGATCAAGAAAAGGAATTTCAAAACTGAAGACTGAACCACCTCCATATTCATCACCTTCCAGAAAAAAGGTATGTGCCCAGCATGATGAATGGGCACATAAATGAACAAACTGAAATTCCTGATTCAGACGGTTTTTATAATCATAGGAAGTGGTGGTGTTTTCATCATTTACAACAGTAACATCAGAATATAGATAGTTCATTCCATGGTCATTTGGATACCAATCGACCTCATTGTAAACCAGTCCTCGGTTTGGTAAGCTCAGTATACCAATTCGATATTGATGATTTCTATTGAAATAATCATTTATCAGTTTTGCCTCATTATTGTAGGTTAAACGTGATGCATACAATCTTCCCAGCCAGATTTCAGGTAAAAGGTTACCACTTCCGGAACTATGCTCATCATAGAGCCCATTATTATCGGAATCAATCCAATTGCCATCTAAATCAGTGAAGAAGAAATCAATTGGATAGTCTTCACCGTATGATCCCTCTTCCCACCAGGCAATTGGTAGGTCTCCGACTAACAATGCACCAATCAAGCCATTAGGTAGTTCTGATTTCAATAGATTTCTTATATCTGCTGGAGTGCCGCCAAGAGTTGTAATAAGCTCTGCAGCATAACCTTCGTTAGTGAGATCCTGAAGATACTGGTCAACAGAACCCTGAATTTTTGGATAAAGACTATCGTTTACTATAACGACAATAAGTTCGTTATCGAGTGCTCTTGAGGATTTAATAATTTTACTATTGAATGTTTTTCTGCTCCGTGTTAGTTTATATTCCTGATAATGTGAGGGGGTTCTATCTAATGGGTCTACATAATTTAATTCTCTTAATTCATTGGATACTAACAAGGTGAAGAACAGAAACATATATCACTCCTTTAAGTCTATAGATATTGTTAAACAGGATGTTTGTCAAGTGAAAAAAAACCGCTCGGCTCTCTCATTGAACTCTCGAAAGATAAAAATTTCGAAGAGCCAAGCCCACTACGGTCCGAGACGCGCCTCGGAGCAACAAATCCTCTGGCTTTTATTCCGAAAGCCTACTCCATTAAATCCTTATAATATTTCACTTGAATCCTTGAGCCCTTGCCTCCTCATTTTTACACAAATATTCCTTTGCGTGCTTTGCTCCCTTTGCGTTCTTCGCGAGGAATAAAAGTTCATTGTCTAAAAATGGAGTCTTCCTTTATTTTCTTAATCCAACCTTTTGAGCCAATCTCTTTAAAGAATTTCATTGCTTTTGTGAAGGCTTCCTTTGCATTGGTTTTATCACCATAGTCTTTGAACATTAAACTCTGATAATAATAAACCTTCGCAAGTTCAATCTTGTTTTTTATTTTTTTTAAGAGTGATATGGATTGCTCAAAAGAGGTCTTTGCCTCGTTCCATTCCTTTCCTTTTGTGTGAAGCCGTCCCGAAAGACAAAGTGCCTCTGCTTTTATTCCCTTTGAGGTAAGTTCTTCAGCAAGGGATGAGACTTGCTTTAATTCCGTATTTGCCTTCTTAAGATTATTTTTCTCTATATAGACCGATGTGAGACCGAGAGAAACATCGGCAAGGAGTGGTTTCGATTTTATTTCCCTGGCGATCGAATAAGCATTATTGAAATATCTTTTAGCTTTTGTAAAATTGCCCACTTCAAGAAAGACATTCCCGATGCTTGACAGAGTTTCCGCTTCGCCTTGACGATCAGCCAACTCCTTTCTTATTTTTAATGAACGTTCATAGAACTCCAATGCAGTAGAATATTCGCCAAGATGACAATGAATAATGCCGATGTTATGGAGGACTCCCGACTTATATTTGCGGGTACCAATCTCTTCTATTATTTTTAATGAACGCTTATAGAACTTTAGTGCTTCAGTATATTTACCAAGATGTCGATGAATAACGCCAATGTTGTTGAGAATTTTCGCCTCATCTTTACGGTCACCAATCTCTTCTATTATTTTTAACGAGCGCTTAAAAAACTCCAAGCAGGTAGAGTATTCGCCGAGATCGTTATTAACTATACCAATGTTGTTAAGGATTTTTGCCTCATCTTTTCGGTCACCAATCTCATCTACTATTTTTAATGAACGTTGGTAAAACTCCAACGCAGTAGAATATCCACCAAGATACCAGTGAGTAGTACCAATGTTGTTGAGGGTTTTTGCCTCATCTTTTCGGTCACCAATCTCTTCTACTATTTTTAATGACCGTTTGTAAAACTCCAACGCGGTAGAATATTCACTAAGATCATCATAAACACTACCGATATTATTGAGGCTTTGTGCCTCACCTTTCCTCTCGTTCAGCTCTTGAAAAATTTCGAGAGATATTTTAGCCTTTTTTTTGGCCTCGTTATATTGAGCAGAATCCTGATGGATTTTACAAAATTCAATCAGACAATTGGCTTCTTCTTTTTTGTTATTTATCCTTTTAGCCTTATTGACCGCCGTTTCTAAGTCCACCAATGCTTTCTCATTCTTTCCAACCAGATTCAATATTACTGCTCTCTTTCTTAAACATTCTATTTCTCTCAACTCTACGCCTGTCGTTATTTTATCCCTTAAATATTCAATTACCCTTGTATAAAACCTTATTGCATCCTGATTTGCATAAGCATCTTTTGCCCTATCACCAGCAAGTACACTATATTCTATTGCCCTGTCTCGGTCTTTACTTAAATAAAAATGATGGGCTAATTCCTCGATTATACTTTCAATGTTGTCTTTATAAATACTCAACAACTCCTCACCGACTGTTTGATGATAATGTTTTAGTTTAACCCCTGGTATTTTTTGATAGATTATTTCTCTGATTATAGCCTCGGTAAAACGGTAACACTCTCCACCACTCTCTTTTAATAACCTCATCTCCAATATTTCATCCATTAGATCGAAGAGTTGTCCCTCATTCATTTTTGTTATGTCCTGTAAGAAACTAAAGTCAAATTCCCTACCGATAACTGCTGCATACTCTAATAGAGAATGCGCCTCACTGTTCATCATACCAAGTTTCCTCTCAACAACACCCTCAAGCGAATAGGGGATGATAACTTTTTTATCTTTGTCAAATATCCATTTGTTATCTTCCCAGACAATGGCATCATTTGTCTCCAATGATTTCATTAACTCCTCAATGAAAAAGGGATTGCCACCCGTCTCCTTAAATATATAATCAGTAAGTTCAACTGAAGGATTACTATCTATAATAAATGAAAGCATTCTTGCAACATCAACAGTCTTCAATGGGTCAAGTCCTATATTATTGTATAAACCTTCTCGTGACATCAACTGTAATACCTTTTGGAAGGAACTGTCCTTTGCCTCCTCAACACGATAGACCAGAAAGAAGAACACAGGACTGTCTTTCAAGGTCCTGATCAGGTAGTGAAGAAGTTCCAATGAGGCATCATCCGCCCAATTGATGTTATCCAGGCAGATAAACAAAG
>JAGLZA010000014.1 GCA_023131835.1 Caldifarciminota bacterium | reverse complement strand
GGGATTAGGGATTAGGATTTAGGGGTTAGGATTTAGGGCACAACCCAGACCTCCCAAGAGATTGCTTCGTCGCTACCGCTCCTCGCAATGACGGTGGTATGGGATAAGGGTTCGTGGGGTTCATGGGGTTCGTGGGGTGGTATGGGGTATGTGATATGGGATATGTGGTATGTGCATGTTCATCTTCTATCTTATATCACATAACACCTGCTTGTCTTCTCGCTTGACTTCCTGTGCAACCACCGAGCTTTAAGGGGGACAAGATATATCTTGTCCCTACAAAGATACAAAGCGCGTAACCATGTAGGGCATTTCATAGATTGCCCCTACTTGACATTGCTGGAAAAGTGCTTTATTTATTTAATCGAGAAAAATGCATTGAAAGCAATTAGGAATATCTTGAAAGGAGGAACAAAATGAGGCTAATCATTAAAAAGGATTACAGGGCAATGTCAAAAAAAGCAGCTAAGATTGTCGCCGAACAAATCCGGGAGAAACCGGACTCTGTACTTGGACTGGCAACAGGTTCCACCGTTATCGGAACCTATAAGGAATTAATAAGAATACATAAAAAAGAAGGACTTGACTTCTCTGAGGTAACCACCTTCAATTTAGATGAGTATTATCCTATTCCCTCTACACATCCCCAGAGTTACCATTATTTTATACATAAGGAATTATTCAACCATATTAATATTGACCCCGATCGTATTCATATCCCGGATGGATTAGTAAAAAACACTAATGCGTTTTGCCAGTGGTATGAAGATGAAATAAAAAAGGCCGGAGGAATAGATTTACAGCTGCTCGGCATCGGCAAAGATGGTCATATTGGATTTAATGAACCGGGTTCATCTCTGGGTTCACGAACAAGAATAAAAACCCTTACGGCCCAGACGATAAAAGATAATGCACAATTTTTCAAGAAAAAAGAGGATGTTCCGAAGTTCGCGATTACTATAGGCGTTGGGACAATATTGGATGCAAAACGTTGTCTTCTTCTGGCAAGTGGCAAGAATAAGGCAAAAGTCCTAAAGAAAGCAATTGAAGGTCCAATAACTGCACAGGTTACTGCTTCTGTACTCCAGATGCATAAGGAGTTGCTTGTAATCGCCGATGAAGAAGCAAGTTCAGCCTTAGAGAGGAAAGAATATTATCAACATATTGAAGAGTTGACGGGGAAATTAAAGACATTAACCCTTGAAGAAGATTGAAGAAGGGAAATAGTCAAAAGACAAAGAGTTCGTGGGGTTCGTGGGGTTCATGGAGTTCGTGGAGTTCGTGGGGTTAGCCTGCGTCTTTAAGGTAAGTTATGAATCGAGAGATCTGCCTGGCTATAGCTTCCAGATCCTTGTAGAAGTCATTAAATTGTTCTTCGGTAAGATATTTCCGGTCAAGCGCAAGATAGAGTTGAGTTTGAAGTTCAGAAGCCGAACCTTTTGCAATAAATAGAAATTGGATGAATTCTTTGTTTGAACGTCTCGAAAAGCCTTCGGCAATGTTTGAAGGAATTGATATTGCTGCTCGTCGCATTTGATCTTTTAAAGCGAAATCTTGAGAAAAATTGCCTTTATTCGTTATGCCATAGATATCTTCAACAATTTCTCGCGCTTTTTTCCACGCTTCGATGTCTTCGAATTTCTCTATTTTGCTCATAACTTTAAGATAAATGGCGGATTCTGTGGCGATTTGGTTCTACTACGCAAAAGAAACTTGCAAGTTGTTTCTGGCTATATTCATTTAAGATTATTCTCAATTCTTGATGGACTTTTTTAATATTCTTTGGAGACATTCTTAAAAGTATAACACCACAACAAGGTTTTTGCTTTAGAAATACTAAAGCACCAAAGTCTTTATCTCTTGTTAGAAATAACATATTCATTGCCTTGGCTTTTATTAGAAGTTCCTCATCTGATGAACGTTGCATACCTAAATCCTTTGCCGTTACTACATTATGACCATTTTCCTTTAACCATTCAATGGTCACCTGGTAAATATCTTGATATGTCAGTATCCTCATACAGTTCTTATATGTATCTCTTCTGATCGGACAATATCTGCCGCATACTTTGCACAGGCCTTGATATCCTCAATCCCCAGGTCAGGATAATATCTGTCAATTATTTCTTGAAAGGGAATTCCTTCCTGGATTAATTCAAGAATATCTTCAACTGGAATTCGAGTGTTACCTATGCATGGTTTCCCAAAATGAACAGTTGGATCGATTACAATACGTTCCCTATAACTTTTTTTGTCTTGCATTTGTACCTCCACTTTATACTTCTCTTAATATCATTTTTATTACAACTCTACATTTTATATTTATTTAAACCTATACAGTTAAGAGTAAATAATAACGGCTTTTTGTCAAGGTTTGTAGGGTTCATGGAGTTCGTGGGGT
>JAGLZA010000139.1 GCA_023131835.1 Caldifarciminota bacterium | reverse complement strand
ATTTATCCATTCAACCATTTAACTATTTTTTCAATTGTAGCGAAGCGACTATCTCTGTATCTTTTGTGGTTGAAAAATAGGTGGTCAGTGAATAAATATCCCCCTTGCATTTATCAGGGAGAATGATATTCTTACCCCAAACGAGGAGGTTTTATGGAAAAGATGATATATTCCTTTGGTGGAGGAAAGGCCGAAGGCAATATCAAAATGAAGAAGAAATTAGGAGGAAAGGGAGCAGGGCTTGCTGAGATGACAAATATTGGTGTTCCTGTGCCTCCTGGATTTACCATATCATCTGAGGTATGTATTCATTACGATAAGAATAAGTCATACCCTGAGGGGTTAGAAGATGAGATCAGGAAGAGCGTGGAGAAACTGGAAGAAATAATGGGAGAGAAATTTGGTGGAGCTAAATCTCCGTTGCTTCTATCGGTGCGTTCTGGTGCTGCTATCTCTATGCCTGGGATGATGGATACCATTCTTAACCTTGGATTGAATGATAAAATCGTTGAATCTCTTATATCTGAAACCAACAATCCGCGCTTTGCCTATGATAGTTATCGCCGTTTAATACAGATGTATGGAGATGTTGTAATGGGTATGGAACACGATAATTTTGAAGGAATAATCCAGGCAACAAAGGAAAGGAAAGGGGTCAAGAATGATTCAGACCTAAAGTGGTCTGATTGGAAAGATATTGGCGAACAATCCAAGAAAATCATCAGGGATAAAACCAATGAGGAATTTCCACAGGACCCCTGGAAACAATTGATGGGAGCCATAAGTGCAGTATTTGAATCATGGGATAACAAAAGAGCAAAGGAGTACCGAAGGATACATTCGATCCCTGACGATCTTGGAACAGCAGTAAATGTCCAGGCAATGGTGTTTGGTAATAAAGGTGAAAATTGCGGAACTGGTGTGGCTTTCACAAGAAATCCTGCAACTGGTGAGAATGTTTTCTATGGTGAATATTTAATGGATGCGCAGGGAGAGGATGTTGTTGCAGGGATAAGAACTCCGGGGCCAATCAGTGAGAAACAGGCAAAGGAGTCTGAGGTGGATATGGTGACTCTCGAGAAGAGAATGCCTGAGAGATATAAACAGCTGGAAGAGGTCAGACATAAACTTGAAAGCCATTTAAAAGATATGCAGGATCTGGAGTTTACCATAGAGAATAATAAGTTGTGGATTCTTCAGACAAGGGCCGGTAAAAGGACTGCTGTTGCTGCAATTAAGGTAGCTGTTGAGATGCAAAAAGAAGGACTTATAAATAAGGAAGAAGCACTCTTGCGGGTTACCCCTGATAATATTGACCAACTACTCCATCCTATGATTGATCCCAGTGCTACTGTTGAGGTTATTGCAAAGGGACTTCCTGCTTCACCTGGTGCTGCTTCAGGTAAGGTGGTATTTAATTCTGATGATGCTATTTTAGAGGCTGAATCCGGAAATTCGGTGGTTCTCGTCCGCCGTGTTACATCACCTGAAGATGTAGGAGGAATGCACATTTCAGAGGGTATTCTGACTTCAAGAGGTGGTATGACATCACATGCAGCAGTGGTTGCCAGAGGTATGGGAAAACCCTGTATTGTTGGTTGTGAGTCTCTCTCTGTTGATTATAAAAAGAAACAGTTCACTGTTGGTGGAAAAACAGTGAAAGAAGGTGACTTTATTACACTTGACGGAACAACGGGTAGGGTAATCCTTGGTGATGTTCCCAGGATAGAACCAAAGATTGCAGGTGAATTCGAGGAATTTATGGGTTGGGCTGATGAGATTCGGAGACTTGGAGTCAGAGCCAATGCAGATACCTATCAGGATGCAAAGAAGGCAAGGGATTTTGGTGCAGAGGGTATAGGGCTTGCAAGGACGGAGCATATGTTCTTTGCAGAGGATCGGATTCCGGCAATGCGTGAGATGATTCTATCAGATACTAAAGAGGAAAGAGAGGGAGCACTTGAAAAGATTCTTCCTATGCAACGTTCTGATTTTGAAGGCTTGTTTCGTGCAATGGACGGTTATCCTGTGATAATAAGACTTCTTGACCCACCCCTGCATGAATTTCTTCCGGAGGGAGAAGAGGCTATAAAAGAACTGGCTACCAGTATGGGAATCTCGGTTGATAAGATTCACGAAAAGATAAAGGGTCTTCATGAGATCAATCCAATGCTCGGACTTCGTGGGTGCAGATTGGGAATACTCTTTCCGGAGGTTACCGAGATGCAGAGCAGGGCGATCTTTGAAGCAGCAGTCGAGATGGCAAAAGAGGGAGTTAAGGTTATACCCAAGGTAATGATTCCTCTTGCAGGGTATAAAGGAGAGGTTGTAGTACAGAAGGAGATTATTCAAAGAGTAGCAGAGGAAGTTTTATCGAATGCCGGAGTGGACATCAAGTATCAGATAGGAACAATGATAGAACTGCCAAGGGCAGCACTGACTGCAGGGGAGATAGCAGAGGAGGCCGAATTCTTTTCCTATGGCACTAATGACCTTACGCAGACCACCCTTGGTTTTTCCAGAGATGATGTGGGGAAATATATTCCTGATTATATAGAAAAGGGAATACTTACAGCTGATCCATTCCAGACCCTTGACCAGGATGGTGTGGGTGAGTTGGTAGAGATGGGATTAAAGAGAGGAAAGCAAACCAGACCAGATTTAGAGGTTGGTATATGCGGTGAGCACGGGGGAGATCCTGCTTCCATTGAGTTCTGCCATCGGATAGGACTTGATTATGTTTCCTGTTCACCATTCAGGGTTCCGGTTGCAAGGCTCGCAGCAGCCCAGGCGGTTTTGGAAGAAAAAGATAGGGGGATGGAGTAGCGAAACGAGTTTTCACTCCAGGAAGAAGCGCAGAGCAAGCTCTGCTACTCCTGATAATTGCAATGAAATCGCGGTTTTCGAAACCGCTTCTACAATGTAATATCATCGCGGTTTTCGGAAACACTCCTACAATGAAGGGGGAATATAGATGAAGAATAACTATCTACGGTTACTCCTTATCCTTATTCCATTAGTTATTTATCTCTCCTTTTTATCCCCTTCCATTGGTGCTGGTGATAGTGGAGAGTTGGTATCATCTGCATATACCCTGGGTATTCCTCATCCTCCCGGATATCCGTTCTATATGATACTGGGAAGGGTTTTTTCCCTGTTATTCCCTTCAAATCCTGCGATAGGTATGAACCTGCTCTCTGCCTTATTTGCTATCGGTGCGGTATTACTCCTCTTTCAGATATTGTTGGATAAAGGGTTTAAAGGGGCTATTTCCTTTATCCCTGCACTTCTTCTATCTCTTCATCCATTATTACTGAAGAATGCTACCATATCAGAGGTATATACTTTAACTGCATTCTTTTTTCTTCTGGAGTTATTACTACTAAAAAGAGAGAGATATCAACTCCTATCCTTTATTGTAGGGTTATCCTTTCTTATTCATCCGTTGCTATGGATAGTAGGAACGTATCTTCTTTACAGGATTATAAAAAAAGACTATCGATATCTCCTGTATTCCCTTATAGGTTTTTCAATTATTCTCTATCTACCGATCAGGTCAATTGCTGACCCCTTGATAGATTGGGGAAATCCGGAAAGCCCTGGCAGGCTTCTTGCACATTTCTTACGACTTGAATACTATCGGGGGGTTTTCGTTCCATTTTCGTTATCCGTGGTCTCTGGTGAATTACTGATCTACTTTAAGATTCTGATTCGGGATGCAAATTTTCTCCTGATACTTATTCCGTTTGCATTTATAAAAGAGGAAAGGGAATATCTCCTGTTGCTCTTGATATATTCCTTTCCCCTTGCTTTACTGTTACACTTTGAGCCAGGAAGGTTGAATCTTGAAGCAAACAGGATATTCTTTCTTCCCCAGATCATTCTGATTCTTATTCTGTCTGTTAATGGTTTAGAGAGATTAAACAAGAAATTTTTACCCATTGGTGCAGTATTCCTTATAAGTGTTTTCTGTTTGCAGAGTTACCAGGAAAGATTATTCATAAGGTCATGGACGGCTCCGGATTATTTTTCAACTGTTTTAGAACAGACCGAGGATGTTGTAGGGGATAGGCATGCCTATCCCTTACATAGAGACACGGATGGAGAAAATGAAGGTGTTTATATCCCGGTTATTGACTCAAGAGGTGATGCCTTAACATTTCCGCTTCTATATGCTGAGGTGCTAACGAAAAGGATAAGGGTTAGGGTTAATACACCAGGACTTAAGATACATATAGAGGAACCCCCGGACTATTCTACATACTGGGATGAAAAATTTCGGTTCTATGATAGAGTCCTGTTTGCAAAAGAGAAAAATGGAATAAAGCCCTGGAATTTTTACATAAGGCAGGGTAGAAAGGACATACTGGAAGATGAATTGTATATTAAAGCACTAACCCACTATGCTATCTATCTCCATAACAAGGGAAATATTTCCTCATCTTTAGTAATTCTAAAAAGAGCAAAAAGGTTAGCCTGGCTGAACCAGCATCTACATACGGTTGCTTCTGCTTATATCGAGATAGGCAAATACGAACAATCGGTTGATATCTTGAGAACAATACAGAGGGAAGATTCCGATTACCCGGGTATATATCATCTATTTTATTACTCATTGACGCAGATGGGAGAGTCAGAAGAAGCCGAAGGCTTTCTTTCTTATGGATTATTGACCCAGGATGACGAAAGCCTCTTGAATGATGCAGGGGCTTATTATGCAGAGAGGGGTTTTATCAATGTTGCATTTTTGTTTTTTCTCAAAGGAGTTACTAAAGGAGTTCCCAACGCTGGGGCAAATCTCAATAAATTAATTCAAGAAGAGATATTGAAGTAAGGGAAAGGTGTATCTTTTTTCTACTGATTTTTACCGAAAAAGATCATATGGACAAAAATAATAAAGAATTCGAAAGAAAACAACTTAGATTACCGGAATACAATTATTCAAAAGGAGGTGCATATTTTCTAACAATATGCACAAAAGATAGATATATATATTTTGAGAATAAAAGGATCAGAGAAATAGCGGAAGAGTGCTGGTTGGATATTCCGGAACATTTTGATAATATAGAATTAGACAGTTATGTGATTATGCCAAACCATATCCACGGAGTCATACATTGGGAAAATCCAGGAGCAAGATACTTAGGAGAATCAGAAAAAGTAGGGACAAGATATATCTTGTCCCTACAGGAAAGGCGGAAATACCAGAAATTACCTATAATTGTAGGTAATTTTAAAGCAGCAGTCACAAGGGCTGTCCACAAACTCGGATTTGAGAATTTTAAATGGCAGAGGTCTTATTACGACCACATTATAAGAAATGAAAAGGAATTAATGAAAACAAGGGAATACATTATAGATAATCCTCATAAGTGGAATGAAGATGCAGAGAATCCTGAAAATTGGAAATATGGCAGAAAAATCAAGATTGATGAATACTATAAGAATATCTGGGAGTAGGCAAAAAGGATGCTATTTTACCACTCATTGCTTTTCGCAAAATGCGAATCTCTCGCAATCTGCAATATAGAATTTTATACAACTCGTTGATGTCCAAGCCCTTAGTTTATGGCACAGAATTTGTAGATAGATATTGTATGATGAAGGGCAATAAGGTCAGTGGTTTTACTATAATCGAATTAATGACTGTAGTAATAATCATTGGGATTCTTGTTGCAATTGCTGTTCCGAATTTCTTAAAGATGAGTAATAAGTCAAAGGAAGCCGAAGTAATGAGTAATATGCATACCATTCAACTTGGAGCGGAGTTGTATTGTGTTGATTATCTTGGAAGATATCCTCCATTGGCAGATTCAATAAAGCGATATCTTCCGGGCACACTCAAGAATCCCTTTGATAAAACAGACCCTGCCTTTCAGGATGCAAGTATTGGTGATATAGAAGGGGTGGCTGAATATCAATCGGGAAGCCCATATGATTTCTACCTTATAACAGGTTTTGGAAAAGACGCACAACCCGTTTCTATAACACTTACTGAAGGGATTGCATTATGATAAAGAGCCCCCAGATGTTAAAAAACCCAATTCGCAAATTGCAAAGAAATTCGCATAATGAAAGGATTCTAAATTTCAACCTGTTGACTATAAATGAGTTAATCTATGGAACAGTTTTTGTATAGTAATAAGGTAGTTCTTTGGTAAATCAATTGTTACTTTAACCCCTAAAAAAGGAGGAGTTATGAAGAAGCGTGGTTTTACTCTAATTGAGTTGATGGTCGTGGTAGTCATCATAGGTATACTTGCAGCAATAGCCATCCCGAACTTTGTCAAGGTTATCGATCGTGCAAAGCAGGCTTCGGTGAAGTCGAATATGCATACGCTGCAGGTGACGGTTGAAGCGTTATCCATTGATAATATGGGAAGGTATCCTGATGACGCTATAGATCTGGATGATGAACTTCCTGGAAACTTTAAGAATCCATATACCGGGAATTCTGAAGGTCCTGCTAACGATGGTGCCTGGAATAATGGGACTCCGGATGCGACTTCTGAAGGTATTGTCTATTACGACCCGGAGAATGCTGGTGCTACCTACACCTCCACATCCTATACTATCATTGGTCAGGGCAAGGAAGGAGTAACTGTAGGTCTCACCCTGACACCTGGTCTGTAGAAGGAAGTTGTATAAGAGGAAAATGGGGATGGTCAGAACTGTCCCCATTTTTTGTATCATTAGTTGTAAAGGTTTAAATTATTAAATGCCTATCAACCCGGTTTTTACCTGCCATCAAAAAAGCAAGGGGGTATTATGAAGAAGCGTGGTTTTACTCTAATTGAGTTGATGGTTGTGGTGGTCATTATAGGTATCCTTGCAGCAATAGCCATTCCTAACTTTGTAAAGATTATTGGCCGCGCAAAGCAGGCCTCGGTGAAAGCAAATATGCATACATTGCAGACAACGGTTGAAGGATTATCTATAGATAATGATGGAAGATATCCTGATAACGGTATAGATCTGGATACTGAACTTCCAGGGAATTTCAAGAATCCCTACTCCGGGAATACCGGTGGTCCGGATAATAATGGAGCCTGGAATGTTGGCACTCCTGATGGAGCTTCTGCAGGTATCATCTATTATGACCCGGAGAATGCTGGTGCTGCCTACACCTCCGCATCATATACTATCCTTGGACAGGGGAAGGATGGTATTGCTTTAGATCTTACCCTGTCATCCTGTCAGTAATGCAGGAATTACAAGATTGAACGCCCCTACATCAAATAATTGCAAGGAAATCGCGGTTGGGAAATCCTCCTACATTTTTGTGCTTAAAATTTCAACCAGGCGATCCATCTCCTCTTTTGTTCTTTGTTCAGTAACCGAGATGAGAAGATGATTATTCCATTCATCCTTAAAACTCTCAAGATTTATTCCGACAAGATACCCTTCTTTTAATCCCAGTTCAATAGCCCTATCAACTCCATAAGGTATTTCTACTACAAATTCCCTGAAGAAGGACTTTCGTCCTTTTTTATTGTATGGTAGTTCAAATCCGGCACTTTCCAGTTTGTCCGCAAGATAATGCGCTTTCTGCGTGGTCTGAAATGCAACCTCTTTTAGCCCCTCTCCTCCCATAAGAGTGAGATATAAAGCAGCAGTGAGTGCACACAGTTGCTGGTTGGTGCAGATGTTGGATGTTGCGTGTTCTCTTCGGATATGCTGTTCCCTGGTCTGGAGTGCCATAACATAGCCTATCCTTCCTTTGTCATCCGAAGTCTGCCCTGCTATCCTTCCGGGCATCTTTCTTATGAATTTTTTCTTTGCTGTAAAGATACCAAGATGGGGTCCGCCAAGGCTCATTGGCAATCCCAGTGATTGTCCCTCTGCTGTGGCTATATCAACATCATAATCACCAGGGGCTTTCAATATACCCAGGGAGATAGGGTCGAAACCCATAATAACAAGAGCATCCATACTATGAACCTTTTCTATAATAGAGGGCAAAGCCTCTTCAAGGTTTCCAAGATAATTGGGATGCTGGATTACAACACCTACAGTTTGCTCATCTATCTCAAGTCCTTCAAGATCAGTGATACCTTCTTTAAGTGGAATTAATTTTAGGGGATAATTACCAGCCAGATAGGTCTTAATTACCTCGAGATAATGTGGATTGATCCCTTCCGAGATTATTATCTTATTCCTTTTGGAAACTGCAATAGCCATATATATACCTTCTGCAAGGGCAGTAGCACCATCGTAGATGGAAGCATTGGAGATGTCCATTTTGGTCAATTTACATATCAACGATTGATATTCAAACATGGACTGGAGTGTTCCCTGAGATACCTCTGCCTGATAGGGAGTATAAGCAGTATAGAATTCAGGGCGTGAGATAATGTGGTCTATAACGGAAGGTATATAGTGGTCATAAACTCCACCCCCGGAAAAAAAGATAAGAGAACGATTTTTATCCGAGATGTTTTTTAGTTTATTCTTTACCTCAGATTCTGATAATGGAGGAGGAAGGTTTAAGGGCGTTTTAACTTTTAGATTATCAGGTATGGCTTCAAATAATTCTGAAAGACCCTTTCCAATAATCTCAAGCATCTCTTTTTGTTCTTTTTTAGTAACAGGGATGAAGTTCATTATTCTTTTTTAATCAGCTTATTATATTCTGATGCATCTAATAATGTTTCAAGCTCAGCCGGGTCATCCACCTTGATTCGAACAATCCAACCATCCTCGTAAGGATCTTCATTTATCGACTCTGGATGCTCATCTAATTTTCTGTTTACTTCAATGATCGTTCCGGAAACTGCAGCAATGACATCTATTACTGTTTTTACTGCTTCTATTGTTCCAATTGCTTCTCCCTTCCGGATGGTTCTGCCCTCATCAGGTAGTTCAACATAGACAATATCGGACAGTTCGGATTGTGCATAATCGGTTATACCCTCTACAATCTCTCCGTTTTCCTTCCGAACCCACTCATGGTCCTCAGTATACAATAAATCCTCTAATATTTCCATCTTACCTCCTCTCTATTTTTTTCTAACCTTATCTCTTGAGTGTTCCATTCTTCCAGAAGGGAAGAGAAACTACTTCTGCCTCTATTAGTCTATCCCTCACTTCAATCTCTATAATGGTTCCTTTTTTATTGTAAGGTTTATCAACATAACCCATTGCTATTGGATGGTTTAAGATAGGAGAATGACTGCCGCTGGTTATTTCGCCTATCCTATTCCCATCCTTGTATATCAGGTAGCCATGACGGGGTATTGTTCTGTCCTTAATCTGTATCCCTACCAATCTTCGAGTTATTCCTTCTTTCTTTTGCTTGACCAATGATTCTTTTCCGATAAATTCGTTGTTCTCCATCTTGAGTAACCAGGCTAGTCCTGCTTCAAGGGGAGTAGTATCTTTGGTTATATCATTACCATATAAACAATAACCCATTTCTAATCTTAAGATATCTCGAGAACCTAATCCACAAGGAATAATATCTTCTTTTTCCCCTTCCTCCATCAGTATATCCCAGATTTCTGGACCGGATGATGGATTTCCGTATATCTCAAAACCATCCTCTCCTGTATATCCGGTTCTTGAAAGAATTACTTTATTTCCTTCAATCTCTTCTTCGGTTGCCCAGTAGAATTTTATTTTTGCAGGATCTCCTTTGATGATTCGTTTGATTATTTTTTCAGCTTCGGGTCCCTGAAGAGCAATCTGGAAATAGTCATCCGCTCTATCTCTTATATCAATATCCCCTTTTTTATTCTCCCTGATCCATTCAACATCCTTATTATGATTGGATGCATTAACCACAAGGAGGAAACGTTCAGGTAACCTGTAAACAAGAAGGTCATCAACAATACCTCCATCAGGGTATAGCATTGTAGTATATTGAATCTGCCAGGTCTTTAGACTTGAAACATCATTGGTGGTTATCCAATTTACGAAATCCAGAGCATCTGCACCACTCACCTCGATTTCACCCATATGGGAAACATCAAATAAGCCTATTGAATTCCTTACTGCCTTGATTTCCTTTATGATAGAAGAATATTGAATAGGCATAATAAAGTCTGCAAACTCGACCATTTTCCCATTACACTCAATGTGTTTTTTATAAAGAGGTGTTTTTTTCATTCCTCCTCCTTTTTCTCGGCATTAGTTTATTAAGAATAGAAGATTTGTCAACTGTAAGATAGGATAATTGTATGGTTTTTTATCCCAATCCCTCCCATTTTTAGCCACGGTTCCTGCACGGGTTTCAGAAAGATTTAATTCACCACAAAGGCACGAAGAACACAAAGAAGATTTTTGTTTTTATTTTTCCCTCCACCAACCCACAAGAGAGGGAACACAAAGAAGACAAAGTACACAAGAAATACATCTTTAAATTTCACGCAAAGAGCGCAAAGGAATATAAAGCCCGCAAAGAGAATTCTGTTTTGTAGGGGAGACTCGGTGAGTCGCCCCATGAAAAAGTTTTAGTGAGGGCATTACTAATTATTTCACGGGGCACGAATTTATTCGTGCAGAACTAAAACCTAATCCCCAACCCCTAAATCCTATTTCGGCACAGATTTCCACTGATTAAGACTGAACTTTTATCCCTATAACATTCAATTTTTTAGTATTGATCTAAACAAAATAAATTTCTTGTTTTTATCTGTGGCTATCTGCGTTTATCAGCGGTTAAACTTCTTCGGTGATTGGAGCAGGTTCTTTATCAGTGATTATCTGTGTTATCTGTGTCAAAAATGTGGGTGAAAGGGAATAATTTTGCATTTTGCATTCTTCATTTTTCAATTGGAGCGAAGCGATTATATCTGTGTTTGATAAAAGAGGAATATCGCGACTTGGAAGTCGCTCCTACATCTTTCCCAAACAGTGCAGGAACCGTGGCTAAAAATGGGTGGAGAGGGGAATAAAGTTAAAAGACTTGACAAATAAATACCTCTTTATATTTTGAGCATATGCTCAAAAAGAAAGGAGTTAACGGATATGTTCCGGGTTGTACTTAAAGAGTTAAAGAATCATGTTCCACACACTGTTGTTGGTCTTGTAAGTGGGATTGTCTTTATGTTTATATTTTATAGATTACCGCAAAAAGTTGCTTTTAACATTTTTTACATATTGCATCCTTTGCATGTTGTATTCAGTGCTATGACAACTGCAGCCCTTTACAAAATCTACAAGAAGGGCAAGAATTTCAATATATGGGTTATGTATCTTGTTGGTTATACGGGAGTTATTGTAGTAGCCACAATAAGTGATTCAATGATTCCATATCTCGGGGAAATATTACTTGGTCTGCCCAATAGGGGGATACATATAGGCTTTATTGAGAGATGGTATCTTGTAAATCCATTGGCTTTATTGGGGGTTACTTTTGCTTATTTTGTTACTCGGAGTAAATGCCCGCATAGCATCCATGTCTTCCTTAGCACATGGGCATCTCTATTCCATATGATTATGGCATTGGGAAGAAGTATAGATGTGTTTTCAATAATTGTAATTCCTATCTTTTTATTTATCGCGGTCTGGATCCCTGCTTGTGGTAGTGATATTGTATACCCAATGTTGTTTGTTAGGGAATCTGAATTTGTGGATAATGATAAGAAGATTGAGGGGTGAGGACTGATTTGTTTTACGCGAGACAAGTCTCGCTACTCCA
>JAGLZA010000138.1 GCA_023131835.1 Caldifarciminota bacterium | reverse complement strand
CACAGTTAGACATATGGGTAAGAAATAAGAGTACCTTATAAGAGATAACGGAATGTTTGGTAATAAAGGTAAGGATTGCCCCCAGAAAATAGAAGCCAGGGGGATAAAACTGGAACAAAGGAAAGCCCTCATACCACCATTGACACCACCCAGGCCAGGAACCATCAAGAAGTAAGTTATACATCATGTCTATCTTAAATATGTGAGAGCGAACATCCCCACCCACAGGAACTGAGAGGTCAAATAGATGGGAGGCATAAATTAAAAGAGAAATAGCAACAGAGGTAAAAGTGACTATAATCCCCTGTCTAAACTTCTGTGATTCCCAGAAGTTCTCAATTCGTATTTGCATTTTGTCCCCTTATTTTTTTAAAAGCCCACATTTTACTTCCCCAAAAGTTATTTAAAGTGGCAGCAATAATAGCAATCAGTTGGGATATAAGTTCATGAAAGCCGCATTTTTCTACCAGAATATATAATACCGAGATATTGAGGATATATCCGACTAAGCTAATGATAACAAATTTTATGTAACTTTCCCCCCTTGGAGAAACAGCATTTTTCCTAAAAGTCCAGTTTAAGTTGAGATAATAATTTGAAGATACAGCAATACAAAAGGATATAGTAGCGGCAATTAAATAGCTGATTTTGAAAAAATAGATCATTAATGCGTAGAAGAAAAGATTAACAAAAACCCCTGATATTCCGACCACGCAAAATTTAAGAAACTCTAACGGGCCAGGATTTTTGTGGGAAAAAAGAGCTAAGAGATGAAAGATGTAGTCAAATATTACCTTCTGGTTTAACTTACTTTCACCAAATTTCCGATCGGTAAAAGTGATTGGAATTTCAGTTATATTTTTCAAATTACCCTTAATTATTATTTCTAAACCGATCTTGAACCCTTTAGGATTGAGTTTTACTCCATTTAGAATCTGTTTTTTAAAGGAGAAGAAACCGGACATAGGGTCTCTAAGATCGCAAACAATTTTTGCCATGTAAGTTGCACACTTGGAGATAAATTTCCTAAAATAGCTCCAATCCTTAAGCTTTCCATTTTTAATGTATCGACTTCCGATAACCATATCAGCAGCACCGGTTTGAATTAGCTTCACCATCTCTGGAATTCTTTCAGGAGCATGGCTCAAGTCTGCATCCATAACAGTTAGGATCTCACTCTCAGTATGCTTAAACCCTTCCAGAACAGCACTAGAAAGCCCTTTCTCATTGATCCTCCTTATAACTTTCATATTCAAATTAGAAGATAACTTTTGAGCAATTTCCCAGGTTCTATCAGGGGAGTCATCATCAACGATAATGACTTCAGCTTTTAACTTGTTTTGATGCATTATCTTAAAAATTTGGGGAATTAAGATTGGTAAATTTTCTGCTTCATTATAAGTGGGAATAATTACTGAAACATGCACTTTCTTTTAACCTCTTTAAAGGCCACCTTTTAATGTTAGTGGTTACCATTTCGGTCTTGGCCGGATTTTATGAATGCAATTGTAATCAGGTTCCGGCATGTATACGCTTTATTTCCCATGGTCGTTCTTCTTTTTTTCTTATTCCTGGTAGAGTTACTTACTTGTTGCCATCTTTTTTTGGACTGGGATAAAAGATAGCACCAATAATTCCGGCCAGAGAAAGCAGGCTTATTATAGCAGTAGCAAAATTCAGGAAAGGTTTTGTATATTCCAATAAAATATCCCCACTTTCCGAGTAAGTAAGCATAAAACCCTGGGTTGTACGCATGATTTTATTCTTACCAATCCAGTAAGGGAAGTAACTATCCTTAATCAAGGTAAACCCGGGGGCACCAGCAACCTCTATCTTATTATCCCTATATTTATAGTTAACAGGTCCATATGAAAGCATCTCCATTATCCGAGACATCTCCCTACCAATCCTGGCAAGATCATTCAGTGCTTCGGGAGTCAATCGGGAGGAGGGGCTGTGGTCAAACAAAATCCATTCTCTTATATTCCAGTCCTTGCCCCGATAAAAGAAAGTATGAGCATAGACAAGGTAAGGAATGTTAATGATGATAACATTATCCTCCTTGGAAACTATCTCTGAATCTGCCTCCTCAGGCACATTTTTGATAAGGAAAATAGCTTTATCGGGGTAATCCGCCTTTTTAGCTTCATCGTCAATCATCACATAGTTAAATTTCTCTTTCATACCTTCGCTAACATCGCTAACATCGCTAACATCTGCAAACACAATCCTGTACCCCTGGGGGAGAAGAATATTGAAGAATTCAGTTACCTCCCTTGGATGAGAAACATCAAGCAATACAGGGGTTACGCCTACCGCTCGTGCCACTTCTTCATTAAGCATATACAATTTCCCATAGCTATTATCTACAATACATTGAAGCCCCTGAGTATTGTGGAAAGGCTCGTTGGGGTTGCGAGTAAAAAGATACCTTGCTCCACCCTCTTGCATTAGGTTCTGCCGGGTGGTCTCCCATTCAAACCACCTACTCTCCCATTCCACATGAACCGTATATTGGAAGAAATTGGGGTCTCCTTGATTATAAGGTCCGGTGACTGTCTCCACCCCATAATGCCACCCAAAAGTTACCGGTGAATCTCCCTCACAATACCACTTATCAAGGGGAACTAGGAGCCTTCCTGCCTGAGCCTTGCTAAGTAACTCGGCATACTCCGGCTGTAAATAATTCTGGATATAGGTGAATAACGGTCTTAGGTTGAATAATGGTCTTAGGTTGACAGAGCTAAGGGGAATAAGAGGAATAATAGTTAATACCACTATGAGCAAAATACCAATAGCTACAGGAAGAGCTCGTTGATATCTGGCTGACTTTATCAGTCCATAATTTAGGGGGGCAATAAGAAGTAAAATTCCAAAGAAGGGAGCTATTATAGTGGCAAAGCGAAACCCGTGGAGAAATGACCCCAAAGGTAACCAGCGACTACCTCCTAATCCCATAACTGTAGCTAAAATAAAATAGATGATAATTAAATTTAGCCGGGCTTCTTTTATCCTCTGCCGTGTAAATAATCCTGCAGCCAGAGCCAGTATGACAAAGCTTATGAAATATATCATTCTCCAGCCCGAAAGATTTCTAAATGCTGGACTGGCATAACCTATACTTAATAATGAGGGGAGCCAGTAACCACAAGACAGCAATGCCCCTATTCCAGAGACAAGTGCAAAATAAGGAAGTTGCTGCCTTATGGCAAGCCAAGGGTTCTCACTCTTAATAACCTCGATAATATGGAAAACGATAACCGCCAGGGCTGAGAATATGGTAGCGAAGGGATGAATTAATGCGCTAATTCCCAATAATAACCCAGGAATAGCAATATCTCTTGCTTTATGCCTTCTATCCTCGCTTACATAGCATAAATAAGAGGTGAGAAAAAGAATACTTGCTGTCCATCCTAAAAGACTTGGTAACGAACCACACATATAATGAATCAATAGGAGTGTGGATATATTATAGGTAATCAGACTAAGGAGGGAACAGGAGAAATTGAAACGGAGAAATCTCCGTGAGAAGTAATAAGTAGCAACACAGTTAGACATATGGGTAAGAAATAAGAGTAACTTATAAGAGATAACGGAATGTTTGGTAATAAAGGTAAGGATTGCCCCCAGAAAATAGAAGCCAGGAGGATAAAACTGGAACAAAGGAAAGCCCTCATACCACCATTGACACCACCTAGGCCAAGAACCACCAAGCAATGAGTTATACAGCATGTCTATCTTAAAGATGTGAGAACTACCACCCCCACCAAAAGGAACTAAGAGGTCAAATAAATGGGGGGCATAAATTAGAAGGGCAATAGCAATAGAGATAAAAGTGACTATAATGCCATGTCTAAATTTCTGTGATTTCCAGAACTTCTCAATTTGTGTTAGCATTTTGTCTCTTTGTTTTCTTTTTAAAAGCCCAGGGTCTACTTCCCAAAAAGCTATTAGAAGTGGCAGTAATAATAGCAATCGGTTGCTATATAAACTTGTGAAAGCCGAAATTTTCTACTAGAACATGTAACTTGCCGATCCACTCAAACATGCTTACTAAAACATCAGAAATGATGACCAGAAGGAATAAGACATAAAAAAGGGGCGAGGAAAGTCTCTGGTTCTAACGTTTTGTGTGGCTTTAAGCTGTTCGTGGTAAATTCCATTTGTCTTGCGCTATTTATTATTTTTTTTAAACCACCCCCTCTGGCGGTGGTAATTTGACTATTGGACTTTGGACAAAAAGCCTACCATCGAATAGACAGTGGTTAGGGGTTGTGGAAGTCGCCTCCCGTCAACTCTCGCGGTAACAGCAGACGACCGTAAGAAAAAGCGGGTATTATTCTTCCCAGAGGGTGCCCCAGAAGTAGCAAATGCTCGCTTGTAGCAACCTCTCGCTGGTAGCGTTTATTCACTCGCTGACCATCAAAAAAGCATGAACTTGTCCAAAGTGCAAAACAGAAAAAGGTCAGTTTATTAATTGCCATATGGATAGCCTCCACAAGAGAGACAATCGAAGATCACATATTCGTTTTATCGTCTTGCGAGAGCTATGGTGCTGCGACTTCGATGACACGAGGCCACCTGCAATCTGCTATGAGCGTATTTCCATTTTCCAATCGCTGGACACTACCTGGAAAGATAACGTCAGTGTATTCCCACACTATCTTTTTATCCGGAGTTACCTCGATGACACGGGGATTTTTCTTTCGGTTGGAGTCGGCGTCTGTAATAAGCGTATTTCCGTTTGGCAACCGTTGGAAAGAACTAAAGGAAGCGTCAATGTAAGGATATTCCCAGACAACCTCCTTATCACGATTTATCTCAATGAGGCGAGTATGTGTCCAATGCTTTGTGTCCTTAGTTTCCATACTCAGAATGTTTCCGTTTGGCAAGCATTGTAAACCCCATGCATAAATATGGTCGGTGTATTCCCACACTATCTCCTTATCCGGTGTTATCTCGATAATGCGAGGATGCCTGCCATCTGTGATTACCGTGTTTCCGTTTGGCAAACGCTCTATCCCGGCAGGGAAAGAGTCGCCGGTGCATTCCCATTCCCATATTATATTCTTATCCGGAGTTACCTCGATGACACGGTCAGGCTTCCTCTCGAGTTCCGCAATCAATGTGTTTCCATTTGGCAAGCGTTGGGCGATATAGGTCTTGACAGCGTATTCCCACACTACTTCCTTATCTGGAGTTACCTCGATAATGCGAGGGTTATCACTTTCTCTGCTCTCTACAATCAGGGTATTTCCATTTTTCAAACGCTGGGCGAAACCTGGATAAGTAACCTCATTGTATTCCCAGACTATCTCCCCGGGTAGTTTACCCCAAAGTTTATCATATTTGACCATCTTGGCTGCAGGACCTTCAAGTCCAGCATGTATATAGTTATGAATGACTCCTTCTATCTCTTTAATCTTCTCTTTGTTCTTTAGGGGCTCCTTTGCAAATCCTTCAAGCTGATGTGCTAACGCAAGGAGCTTATCCACTGCTTTTTTATACTCCCCTGTTAGTTTGGGCAGTCCCTTTACATGCTCCCCTTGGAGTCCTTGTGTAAGTTTGTGCAGTTCACTTCGAGCATGTTCAATCTTCTGTGCACGGTCGAGCAATCTTCCTGCTACCTTTGGAAGCTTAACTTTGTACTCCTCTTCGGGACCCCTTCTAAGGATGGCAAGTTCGATTATAGTGTTGTCATGAAGTTCGCTTACAGTACCTTCGATTTCATGCGTAAGCTTGCGAATTTTAGCGGCAATTTTAGCTGGTAGGGTTGGCTTCACCTCCTTAGCCGCAGCGAGTTCGCTCTCCAGTTTTTTTACTTGTGTCTTGAGTGCATCCCGCTCGGCTACCACCTGGTCATACTTCCCTTGTGCTACTCCTGCCGTGCACCCGGCCATGAGCGTCAGCAACGTAAGCGATACCAGACTGATTAAAACTATTTCTGGCATTCTATTTTTCATTGAATACTCCTTTCTACCTAAGTGAAGAAGGATCAGGCATATTGCCCCTCCCTTCTTCACCTTGATTATTTTAAAAATGGCTTAAAAATTGACTGTCAAAGTTAGGCCACCATGAAATGTCCTTCCTTCCCTGAGCCTCACATATCCTTCTCCACTATAATATTCCTCGTCCGTTATATTCTCGACGGAGAAAAAGGGTTCAAATAACACATTTTCCTTCATATGCCAGCGGTACAGAAGCTTTGCATCCAAAAGCATCTTGTCTTCGGCCGGATATTCGTTATCTTTATCAAACATCCAGTCGCTTTTGTGACTTCCATCAACAGTGAAACAGAACCCATAAAGGTCTTCAATTCTCAAACCGTAACTGAATATCTGCCCCGGTTGCCCCAGAATCTCTTCGCCGGTTATTTCGTTTGTACGATCCAGATCGGTATAGGCAAAATATAAGGTCAAAAAGCTGTAAGGATAAAACTCAAGCAACAACTCGTATCCTTCATGTTTTGACTTCCCTATATTATCAAATTTGAATATCTTGGGATTGAAATAAATATTATCAGTGAAATCCATCTCAAAATAGCTAAACTCAAGATTGGCCCATAGGCCCATTCTTTGCTTAAGGCCAAATTCCCAGGCCTCGGTTTCAACCGGTTCCAAGTCAGGATTTCCAACGAAATAGGCATAAAGTTCGTAACCATAAGGAGCTCTGAATCCCTCGCTGTATGACGCCCAAAGCGTGGTCCAATCATAAGCGGTATGAGCAAATGGAAAGACAGAAAGACCAATTTTCGGGGAGGTTTTTTCCTTATCAGACCCTTTATCATACGTATATTCGTCGCGCCGGATGCCTGCGCTCAATAAGGTGTAATCAAGGGGCCTGTACTCTACTTCCAGATAAGGAGCATAATATGTTTCCTCCTCATCTACCTTGTTTATTACCTCATAGTGCTCCAATGTCGTCCAATCCAGTTCTGAACTCTTATGTTGCACACCGGTTACGACCCGCAATCGGTTTTCAGGAAGGATATTAAAGGTACCATGAATTTCTCCCCAATAATAATCTTCAAACCACTCCCACTTATTCTCTTTATTAAAAAACTCTAAGAGTTCACCTTCATCAGCATACCAACAACCCAGATCTTGTTTACCGATACTAAAGTTGGCGTAAAGGGAAAACCAATCAGTAAAATCTCCATTATAACTTAAGGTCCAACCATCAAACTTATCTGGAAGGCTCTTATACATCTGTCTATAGGTGTTTAATGGATGCATAGCCTCATTGGCTCCCATACTGGTATCGCTTTCGTTGTAGGTGTACTCCAGGGTTATATTATGGTGATCTGTAAGTGCATAATCAAAACGGGAATAAAAGTTTTCGCGAGTATATTCTGTGTAAGGAATTGTTCCTTTTGGGGTTTTCCATTTTTTCAGTTGTTCCCCTGAACCACTAATGAAATAAGAAAGATTCTTATAGCCTCCGCTGAGATTTAAACCCCCGTGTAGATGATTCCCGGTGCCATAAAAGCTGTTTATTTCCAGATAGGGATTTTCCTTATCTCCTTTTTTGGTAATGATATTAATCACCCCTGACTGCGCTTTTGAACCGTGGACTGCAGACTGAGGCCCTCTTATTACCTCAATACGTTCAACCGCGCCCATTCCAAATAAATGGCCCACAAAGTCAGGTCCCCCGAAGAAAGGTCTTACATCTCTTCCATTTATTAACATTGCCGCCCTTTCACCGCGTATGGTTACATGCCCTGCAAAATGCTCTTTTGTGACATTTAGACCCGGGATATGCCTGATAGCTTCATAAAATGTGTCAACTCCTGCTTTCAATTTGATATCCTCACACGTTACTACACTAACCGCGGCCGGAACCTCCTGCACATTAATCGGTGTCTTGGTCGCCGTAACCGTCATCTGCTCTATCTCTACCGGTCTTTTTACCTCCTCTTTTTTCTCTGCCTCCTCCCTTTTTTCTACCTCTCTTTGGGTAACAAGTTCCCCCCTTTTTCTTTCCTTGTTTTTTTGTACCACGACAGTGTTGGAATCGGTGAACTTGAAGAATAGACCGGTGCCACTAAGAAGGATATCCAGGGCTTCCTTTGGCTGATGTCTGCCATTGAGACGGCTTGAACGGATGCCCTTGACTGTGTCAGAGGAATAGAGCATCTGGAGGCCGGTGTCCTCGGCAAATGTCTTAAGGGCCGATGAAAGGGTCTGGGCCGGAATGTTGAAATCCATCTCCATGGCCTCCGCCGAGGTTGTTCCAATGAATAATAGCGCCGCTGCGAATAATAAGAAAAAAATGATCAGTGTGTTGAATGATCTTTTTCGACGCGCAATGCACGAAACACCTCCTCTACCTGTCCTCTTTTTTACCTGATGATTCATAGTTTTCCTCCTTTTTTGATAAAATTTCAGCTCACCGCAGACGCAGAAATCGATGAGGTTTTGGTAAGAGATCACAGGGCTTATTAGCCACAGACCCACGCGGACGGACACAGACCTTTCCCCCGCGGACGCTCGCGGGGGAAAACTGTCATCGCTTACGCGAACGCAAGCTTTTCTGGGCAGTATGAGGCTCTTCCCCCAAGGTAACGCACAACAGGATAGGGATAAGCCCATGACATTATGCTTTTGGTCATCAACAATGCATGACAAATGCTTAGCGTGAGTTTCTTATAACCCTGAACCGTGAACTTTTGAACCTGTGAACGCTTGCCATAATATATAACGTATGAAGAGGGATAAAACCTGACGTGTTTTTTTGGGGTTGGTCAGAATTAGGTGGTAAGGTCAGGAGGATTCCCAATGCTCCAGCATGACAAGCTCCTCGGAAACTCTCCTTGCTTTGACGGGCAGGACTTGTTCGATGGCTCTGAGAATTGAGTCGAGATCGTCGCTTTTAAAGACTCCGCTGACTTTCAAATCTTTCAAGTTTAGATCAGTGATGCGGATTTGGCCGGTGCGGTACCGGTTCACCTCCTGGATCACCTCGGCAAGGGGCATCTCATCAAAGATCAGTTTGCCCTCCCGCCAGGCGCTGACCTCTTTGATATTAACCGCTCCAAGTGAGGATATGGCCCCGGACTGTGTATAAGAAAGCTGGCGCCCCTGTTTCAAGACCTCCTCATGAACCTCTGTGGTGACCCCGTAATCAGCCTTTGTACAGACCCGCACCGAACCCTCAATAACAGACACCGCAACCCCACCCACCCGCTTATATACGTTGAAGCGGGTTCCCAGCGCCCGGATGGTTCCCCTGCCGGCCGTGACCTCAAAGGGTCTTCTTTTCTCATGGGCTACTGTGAAAAATGCCTCGCCTTTGGACAGAATAACCTTTCGGGATCTTGCGGACATCTTCACGGTAATAGAAGTGTTCGTGTTTATCTCAATCATGGAGCCGTCTGCCAGGGTGATGGTCTTTTGCTCACCCGGGGCGGTTTGATATGACATTGTAATGGCCTGGAAGCTGTTCCAGAACCAGGCTCCGGCAATGATCACCACAACCATTGCGGCCATGGCCAGTTGAAGGCGAAAGGATGAAAACAAGTTGGTTGGCTTTGCCTCCTTCGCGGAAAGGTCACGTCTCTCCCAGCACGCGATGGCCTGGTCCAGCTCGGGAAGGGAGGCCCTCTTCAAGACATCCATCTCCCCCCACATCTCTTCAACCCGTTCAAAAGCCCTTCTATGGGCATGACTTAAGGCAAGCCAATGCTCAAACTCCTGGGTATCGATCTCCCTCCTCTCCCCGGAGTTGAGGCGGACGAACCACTCAATGGCCTGGTCAGACAACGATTGTTTGTTCCGATTATGTCTCAGCATCTTATATATAAAACGAATTACGGCGCTTTTACCTGAACATAAATTTTAACAGGGATGCACAGGATAGACAGGATTTTTACCTGTGAAATCTTCTATATTCAAGTTTTGGACTGCCAAAATTGATTAACAGACCTACGTCGACTCCTGTGGCTTTAAGATAATTGATCAGTTGCGCCATGTGCTCGGGCGCCAGTTTCTTTACCGCTTTAAGCTCCAGCATGACGGCATCTTCCACCAATATGTCTGCAAAGAACTCTCCAACGGAGATCCCTCTAAATTTTACATTCAGAGGAACCTGGGATTGTGCCTTTAACCCCTTGTCTCTTAATGCAATAAGCAGCGCTTTCTCATACACAGACTCCAGGAATCCAGCGCCAAGCTCATTAATCACTTCAAAACAGGCCTCCAAAATCTTTTCCGTTAATGCTTCATGCAACATCATTATGTCTTTGTCCCCCACACTTAACAGGGATGAACAAGATGAACAGGATTTTTTGTAACTTCTCAATAAGTTCGGGTTACAGTCATTGCGAGCGGAGCGAAGCAATCTCCGGGTGATGAGATTGCCACGTCGCTCCGCTCCTCGCAATGACTGCAAATGCGAATGACGAGGAATTACCGGAAGTTTTTGAGATGTTACGATTTTTTTGACTTAATCCTGTATATCCTGTATATCCCTGTTTATTTAAGTTTTTCCATTCGTTTTCGGCAACGGGCCATGGCTTTGATGATATGCTTTTCCACCATATTTTTTGAAATCCCAAAACGAGCTGCAATCTCGGCATGGGATAGGTTCTTGAATTTGTGCAGCAAAAAAACAGTCCGGCACTTAGGTGGCAAATCAGCGATGGCTTGCCGAAGGATTTCGAGCCGTTCCCTTGCATCGGTAACAGCCTCGGGAGATGATTCCAGGGAAGGGATCTGCTGCTCAATGGCCAAAGCATTGCCCATACAGTTCAGGCGCATCTGCCGACTTCGCAGACTGTCCACGGCAAGGTTTGAAGCCGTTCTGTATAGAAAAGCCCGGGGGTGACGGATCTCTTCAGGATGGTTCAAGCAAAGCATGCGGACGTAAGCCTCCTGTGCCACGTCCCTGGCATCCTCCTTACAGCCCAGTTTTTGGGTGAGAAATCTGCAAAGACTCCCGTACCATTCTTGAAAGATTCCGGTAATGAATTCTGTTTTTCTGTCAGACATGAACTTAGCCACGTTCCGGCGTGGCGGGACTTTTCTGATCGGCTCCTAACCTGGCCGTGGAATATCCAGGCAGTAAAAATAAAAAAGGCGCAACTCAGATGTTTTTCTGTAATCCAAGTTACGCCTTCACTTTTTCCCTCTCTTTGGTCAGGAAACCGTAAGACATCCCTTCAGGGTTTGATATCACTAAATAATTTAGGTAACCCTAACAAAGGAAAAGTTCACTGTCAAGTTTTTTTGGACCTGGGGGGTTAAGCAAGAGAATGCCTGGGCTGCCGGGAGGCATCGGGACATAGTTTGGGTCCGCAAAAAAATATTGAATATTTGACACAATATTTTATGTGGGGTATTATAACTATATTAATCCACATTAAATAGAGGTGTGTCTATGCGAACTATACAAATGACCCTGGATGACAACCTGGTTCAATCGGTCGACAAGGTGGTCAAAGAACTCAAAACGACCCGATCTGCTTTCACACGTAATGCTCTACGAAATGCAATCAATCGTTTCAACATTAGTCGTCTTGAAGAGAAACACCGGAGAGGATATGAGTTGCATCCTGTGAACAAGGAAGAATTCAGTGTGTGGGAAGAGGAACAGCATTGGGGGGATGAATGAAGCAGGGAGAAATCAGATGGTATAAATTCAAAGCTCCTGACAAGAAACGTCCCGTGTTGATTTTGACCCGCAACTCCGTTTTGGAATACCTTGGAGAAGTCACTATTGCACCGATCACATCAACAATCAGAGACGTACCAAGCGAAGTATTTTTGTCGAAACCTGATGGTATGCTAAGAGATTGCGCCATCAATTTTGATCATATCCAAACAGTCTCAAAAGGGAAAGTAGGTTCGCTCATTACAACTCTTTCCCCGCAAAAAAAGGGACAGATACGCCAGGCAGTACTATTTGCATTAGATTTATAGGTACGAACCAGGGGACCGGGATATAACGCCCTCACTATTTCAACATTTCATCAAAATATACTAAAGATTTCTTTGGAGGTAAAAATTCTTTATTTTTTACAGCAT
>JAGLZA010000137.1 GCA_023131835.1 Caldifarciminota bacterium | reverse complement strand
AGGCAGACTTGACCCCATTTCTTCATTTCTTCAGAAAGAAGGTGATCCACAGGAGAATAGCCAGGATTAGGAGCGAAGTATGTTATTTGCAGAAGGATTAGATCCAACAGTAATTCATTAAGAAAGGAGAAGTGAAAAATGTATACGACGTATAAACCAGTGGAGATTCCGGGGGTATCACAGACTGTGGGTACAGGTTGGCTGCAGCCCCTGCCGGATCTGCGAGATTTCACGGATGCGGAGCCGGAGATCGCGGAAATGGCCAAGAAGTTGGGGTTGCCCAAGAGTAAAGAACTGAAGGCGCTACCAGCAACCGTCGATCTCGGGACTTGGTGCTCACCAATCGAAAACCAGAAAGGCCTGGGTTCCTGCACGGCACATGCCGCCGTAGGAGTGGTCGAGTACTTTCAGCGCCGTGCATTCGGTAAGCACATTGAAGGTTCTCGCCTCTTTGTCTACAAGGCAACGCGCAACTTGATGCAGGTGACTGGCGACACCGGAGCGTGGCTGAGGAATACGATGGGTGCGTTGGCGCTTTGTGGGGTTCCAGACGAAAAGTACTTTCCGTACACGGACGCCACACCTGATTTCGACGAGGAGCCAGCGAGTTTCGTCTATGCAGTGGCGGACAACTATGAAGCTCTGCGGTATTTCTGCCATGATCCTGTAAGCGCCAACGTCCCAGGGAAGACAGTCCTAACCAACGTCAAGAGGTATCTATCTGCTGGGATCCCCTCTATGTTTGGCTTTTGGGGATTCCCGTCGTTCAGTTCGTGCGATGTGAAGGGTGGAATTCCATACCCATGTCCCGGTGAACGAGCGCAGTGGGGTCACGCCATTGTCGCGGTCGGCTACGAAGACGATAAGAAGATCAAGAACACGAAATGTAACAAGAAAACCACTGGGGCACTGCTCATTCGCAACTCGTGGGGCACGACATGGGGGGACCAGGGCTATGGGTGGTTGCCTTATGACTATGTCGTGAACAAGCTGGCTCTCGACTTCTGGTCCTTGCTGAGCATGGAATGGGTCGACACGAAGCAATTCGGTATCTGACGGAAAGGGCAGGCTTTGCAGGGCGCCCAATCGGGTAGTCGGGGGTTTTTCTCCCCCAGCCCCCACACCACCCCTCATGCGGGTCCGCAAGGGGCGGTTCGTTAGGTTTTATAACGGAAATGAAATATAATCTAATTTTTAAATAGCGAGTTTAACTATGATTACAGACATAATTGTACCTTTATTGGGAATTGTAATTATTATTTTCTGTGTTCTTTCTTTCTTCTTTCCATATGGAGAAAAGTTTGTTGATAAAATTCAGAAAATTAAAATGTTCGGAGTAGACATGGAAGTATCTATTCTTACTTTATTCATAGTTGTTGGAGTCATGATGTCTTTCAGTGGTATATATTTACATATAAGTAATTATGAAGAAAAAATAAAAAAGGCAAATATAGAAAAGGAAAAAGCTAAATTTGCTTTAGTTGAAGCAAAAAAAATGGAAGTGAAAATAGTTGTTGTTCCAGAAGGTGTAGATGAAAACCTTCCCCCAAAACTTGCTGATATTCAATGTGAGTATTGGTTGCCAGGGGATGATAAATCATTTAAGGCTGACATAATTCAAGGATTTTCCTCCAATTCATTTAAGATAATTATTAAGGACATAACCCCTAGAACACATATTTCAAAGTTATTATTAAGAGATATTAGTAATAATACATCATGGATAATCAAAGACTTTATGCCTTTAGAACCATCTTTTAAATTAATAAAGGAGAAATAGAAATTATGCCTATTTCTATCAAAATAAGAATATTGATTTTATTAATATTACCTCATCTTTTTTGTTTTATTATATTTCCTCAGAATGGAAATTGTCAGGAAGTAAGCCTAAATAATACCTCCACATATAATAAAAGTTCAGAACGTTTCGAGTGGATAGTCTTTGTTGTAGCTAATGGTTCTACTTTGGATAGTATTATGGCTGTCGAATACACACTTCATCCTTCTTTCCCTAACCCCGTGGTTCTTGTAACAAACAGACAAACAAATTTTGCTCTTAAAGCTAATGGTTGGGGGGAATTTTATATTTATGCAAAAATATTTTATAAGGATAGAAGAGTTGAAAGGAAAAAGCATTGGCTTATTTTAAGAAGATAGTATTTAGGGGACTTTTACAAATATCACAAATTTGTAACGGTTAGCTTATGATTTACCTAACGAATAAGGTTAGATTGT
>JAGLZA010000136.1 GCA_023131835.1 Caldifarciminota bacterium | reverse complement strand
ACGGTTTTAAAAATCCGAGATGCACAGGGATTTGCCCTCAAACTTCATTCAGGAACGTTTGATCAAAATGCTGCTTCGCAGCAGGGTACTGTGGTAAGTGCATCAGAAGAGCGCCGAGGAGGGGCGCTATACAAGTACCCAAAAAATAGGAGGTGAAAAAGAAAAAAATGAAAAACAATACGAAAAATATACGGAAAGGAATTACAGCGATTCTGTTTGCAACAGTAATGATGGTGAGTGTTTTGGCAGTGATGCCTACAGCGCAAGCAAATCCCGGTCTTGGGACAGCGAATCTGAATTCAGGGCTAACTCCCACGGACCTCGTGAATACGTTGCTGGGTGGTGGAGTTACTGTTTTAGACGTTCAATATTCAGGGGTCAATCACGCTGCGGGCACATTTAGCGGTGGTACGGGAATCATCGGCTTTGAGAGCGGAATCATCCTGAGTACCGGGAAGATCTCTGACGTGGTCGGTCCCAACACCAATGATGACACAACAACAAACAATGGCATGCCAGGAGACGTGGACCTAGACACGCTGATTCCAGGCTATTCCACCTTTGATGCTACCGTGCTAGAATTCGACTTCGTCCCGACTACCAGTGTCGTGACTTTTGAATACGTATTTGGCTCTGAGGAGTACAATGAGTGGGTGTATAGCGCCTACAACAATGTCTTTGGGTTTTTTATCAATGGAGTCAACTACGCGTTGATTCCAGGCACCAGCACCCCAGTTTCCATCAATAATGTCAACGGCGGAAATCCCTTTGGCACAAATGCCAACAATCCCACCTACTACCGTAACAACGACCTGAGTGATGGTGGCGGCTCAATCAATACCGAGTTAGACGGCCTGACGGTTGTCTTGACTGTAACAGCTAATGTTAATGCTGGTGTGACAAACCATATCAAGTTAGCCATCGCTGACGCAGGTGACGCTATTCTCGACTCGGATGTGTTCATCAAGGCGGAGAGTTTCGTTGCTCCCAGCCTTACTCTAGCGCCTATAACCGCTACCAACCCTACTGGTACCTCACATAGCTTAACGGCCACCGCCACTCAAAACGGCGTCCCGCAGGAAGGGGTGTCAGTGAACTTCCAAGTTATCTCTGGGCCTCATGCCGGAACCAGCGGCTCTGCGGTTACGGATGCCAATGGGCAGGCTACCTGGGGCTATTCTGGAACCACTGCTGGAACGGATACAATCGTGGCCACGGCTACCATAGATGGATCGAGCAAGACCTCCAACAACGCCTTTAAGGAGTGGGAAGTACCCCCCAATCAACCACCAGTAGCAGACGCAGGTCCTGATCAAACTGTGGAGCAAACCTACTATCAAGGTGCAGATGTAACACTTGACGGTTCTGGTTCGAGTGACCCTGATGGCGACCCGTTGACATATAGCTGGACATGGACAGGTGGCTCTGCTATCGGTGTAAAGCCCACGGTGTCACTTCCATTGGGACCAACCACAATAACTTTGGTTGTTAACGACGGAACCGTAGATTCAGCCCCTGATACAGTAAACATCATCGTAGAAGACACCACACCACCAGTAATAACCTGCCCAGCCGATGTAACGGTAGAGCAAGAAACCGCTGCCGGAACCGTAGTTTCACTAACAGCAACGGCAACGGATATCTGTGATGCAGATCCAACAATCACAAGCGATGAATTAGCGATTTATCCATTAGGTTCAACGGTTGTGACTTTCACAGCAACAGATGACGCCGGAAACTCTGCATCAGGTACAACAACGGTGACAGTAGAGGATACAGCACCACCAGAGATAACATGTCCAGCCGATGTAAAGGTAGAGCAAGCAACCGCAGCAGGCACCGTAGTTACACTAACAGCAACGGCAACCGACATCTGTGATGCAGATCCAACAATCACAAGCGATGAACTGGCAATCTATCCTCTTGGCACGACAACTGTTACCTTCACGGCAACCGATGACTCTGGCAACAGCGCAAGTTGCACGACAACGGTGACAGTCGAAGACACCACACCACCGGTAATAACAGCATCAGGTGAACAAATAGTACTTTGGCCACCGAATCATAAATATCGCACGGTTGAAATATCAGATTGCGTTATTTCTGTGACTGATATTTGTGATGCTGATGTGGATATTGAGGATGTAGTAATTACGTCAGTGAGCAGTGATGAACCTGAGGATGCTCAAGGCAGGGGAGATGGGACTACGGTGGATGACATTGTTATCGTGGATTCCCAGACAGTAGAACTCAGAGCAGAAAGACAGGGTGGTGGAAACGGCAGAGTATACACAATTAATTTCGGTGTAACAGATGCATCCGGTAACACAGAAACTGGGTCTTGTACGGTTTGGGTTCTCCATGATCAAGAGCCTGGTTCTACAGCGATTGACGATGGCGCATCTGCTGGATATACAGTGAACTACCCATGAGTGGAGTATATAGTAGTCGTTAGTTGTAGTGATACAAGGAAATCTATCGACATAAAAGATAGAGAGAGGTATATCCTCTCTTTTTTACTTTTTTAATAACAGTCTAATGTTCAGATGAGGGCATACAAAATAATGAATACAGAGGTTGTGAAAAAAACATTATATCTTTTCTGTCTTATCCTTATTGTTTTCGTGGCGATATTAACTGTTAACCTTGTTAAAATAGAGGAAAAAGCATCAAGTACTATTTCTATTACAAATAGCGCTATATTTAATGAAAACTTTAGTGAAGGGACCCTAAACCCCAAATTATGGCAAATCACACGTGAAGGCGATTTTAAAGAAAGCACAATAGACGTGTACGACGCAGACCCTACGGAAAATGTTGATTATCGGCTGCGGCTGCGTGCGAATACTATTGGTACCAGGGCGGATACAGTGAAGTTCCACGGAGTCCAGAGTCTATACAGTGTGGATTTCAGTGAAGGAAAAGAAATCTCTTTCGATCTTGACTGGAACAATCAGAGCAATGGGTGCTATCTAACAGCATCGGTGTATCTATGTCCTACTGCTACTAATGGCAACCCGAGGGAGGAGAAAGACTGGCTGAAATTCGAGTATGTGGGCGTTCCTCCGGGTCGCAATGCCCGTTGTGTTATTGCTGCTAAGAGCGAAGGGAAAGTAAAGTATCTATACACTGAGGGTTGGCCTGAGCAAAAGAGTGGCAGACACATTGCCTATCTACGAATTAGGATTATTTTTGATGGTGAGAATTTAAAAATTATTGAAAATGGGACGGAGAGATATAGCACACAATCACATGGGTTAGAGTTCTCATCCGCTTACCTTTATCTTCAGATGAGCAGTCATAGCAATTATCCTACACGAGAGATCTATTTTGACAATGTTGTAGTCGCTGCATGCTGAGGGTCATACGAAATGGCGGGTTTGAAATTTAGGTAAATTAAAGCTTTATAAAACATCACTTGATAATATCTGGGGTATGTTTACATCTTATACCCAAAGGTGTTTAGAGGAGATAAAAAATGCTCGAACAATATCTCGGCAAAGTTGTGGATAGGAAGAACCTAAACGCAGAAGAAGCAGAAG
>JAGLZA010000135.1 GCA_023131835.1 Caldifarciminota bacterium | reverse complement strand
ACGGATGAACTTACATTAAAGGAAGGGGATCTCCTGTCTATGTTGGACTATGAATGGGAAGATATATATTACAAGGCAGTACTAAACGCCTGGATACAGGCTGGATATGAGGTGATAGTGCCTTCGAGGTTAGTGCCTTATCATTACTGGCATGATATAGGTTTTATAGCAAGGAATCCCTGGAAGGGTTCGGCTGCTATGCTGATATTTACAACCACCTATGGAGGAGTAACCGTGGTCGGGATTGATGGGTGGCCGGTTGAGACGAGATTTATATTCAGAGAAGGATGTATAGTTACCGAGATTATCCCGGATATCCTTGCGCCAGAAGAGGATGTTGTCTATCATAAAGGGGATACGATGGGAGTAACTGTTCAATATGCTGTGACTTATCTATGTGATACAGTCTATGTTCAGGAGACTATTACGGAGAACTATTCTATCAATACCGCATCTTTATCACCAGACAAGCATTATCTTTATGCAGTTGGCAGGCTTGAGAGTGGGGAAGAGGTAAAAGATTCAATACCTGTGTGGGTGGTGGAGTTTACCTTGAGGGAGAACCTTGTTGATAGGTATTTTAATCCCTTGAAGCCGGATTCGGGGAGGGTTGCGTATCGATTGTTGCCTTCTGAATATGCGGATCCGGATGTTTCGCCATCTCCGATCAATTTAAAGGTTGAAATAAGGGATAAAGATTCAGTATTGGTGTATGGGGCAAGGGAACTAAGCGATGAAGAGAAGAGAAATCAGGTTCTTTACTGGGATGGGAAGAATAACGATGGTAATTATACAGACCCTGAAAAATCTCCTTATGAAATCAAGTTAATTCTTGAGTATAAGAATGGAGAAATAATAGAAAAAGAGACAGCGGTAATAAATGTACCCTATATAGAGTATGTTGAGGTTGTTGGTAGGAATAATCTCATATTGAAACCAGAGAACGGACCTATTTATACTAATTTATCCCATCCAATATGGATGACGGCTGTTATACTTGCGAAGGTATCGGAGGGTGATATGCCTATCAATTACCGGTGCTATCGTCCAGGATATTCTATAACAACATTTAATAAAGTAATGATAAAGAAAGCAAATTGGTATTTGCCGGTAGAATTTAATGTAGAGGGATGGGAATCTATCTGGGGTAGTATTGACCATATCAGGTGGGTAGAGGTAATGCCTAAGATAATAGATGATGATGAAGATATGGTAGGTTATTCAGATTCATTGTTAAGAGGGGAATGGTATTCACCAATCAATGGTTGGGGATGGAGTTGGAGTGAGCATCAGAGAAGCCTTGAAGAGGGTTCATACAGGTACAGGGTATATGTGGAGAACAAAATACTTCCGATTATTTCATCTAAAAAGATACAAGATAAAGAGACACCTAAAGGTATAGATATGTCCAGAGTGAGTGTAAAAGGGGATTACGACAGCACAATAGTTCAATGGGCATCGAGTTATCTTAAAGTTCCTTATGTGTTTGGGATTAAGAATCCAGCGGGGTGGTATGATCCTGCGCCAAATGAATATGGGGAGGGTATTTTAAAACACATCCATAAAGGTTACGAAGGATTGGAGTGTGCAGGACTGGTAAGCTGGGCATATATCTGGGTTGGAGAGGATTTGGATAACAATCCTGCAACGCCAGATTGGCAAGATGTTGTCAATACTGGTTGCAATGAGCTTGAAACCTATTATGGAAAAGACACCCTTGAGATGGATGATGCATTGGATGGGGATATGTGGTTCTTGGATAGAGATGAAGATGGTGTGATTACTCATGTTGGGATTTATGTTGAGATTGATGGAGATAATTACATAATTCACGCTTCATCAGAAGCTTATGATCCACATCCAGATAGTGAAGGCGATAAGGTGGTGAAGAGGACATTTGAACTTAGTAGGCGAAGAGATCATATCCAATGGGTAAATTGGTTTGCAGGCAATGTGAGTGGACAGGCAGGTCTTGGTAGAAGACCTCATAACTAATGAAAAGGAGGTTCTTTATGTCTAAAAAAATAAAAATCATAGCGATTTCAACAATAGGATTACTAATTTTAGTCTCGCTAAGTGTTTATCCAGAGAATAAGGAGAAAATAGATGTAAAAGTATTAGAGTGTGAAAAGGTAGTTTTTGGTAAATGGGGAGATAATCCAGGCGAATTTAGCATCAGATGGGAAGACGGCCTTCCCTATGATGGGCCAGAGATTAGACCTGCAATAGACAAAGAGGGAAATATATATCTCTATGATATATTAAATAAGAGAGTGAGTAAATATTCTAAAGGAGGTGAACTACTACTTTCCTTTAAATTAAATAAGGAACAACTCGACAGTTTAAGAATGCGCGGCATAACAATGGATAAGAATGAAAATCTCTATGTTGGGAATCTTGTTTTCAGCAAACAAGGTATGTTTATAAAAAGTATCCATACAGAAATTCCTAGGAAGGAAGTGCCATTTATTGATGGTATACTTGAAAAAGGAGAATTACTGGTTTCAACTGATGTGTATAGGTACGCAATTAATCCTGAAGGAAAGGTAATTAGAAAAGGAGAAGAATATCAAAGATTTACTCCGATAAATGGAAAAGATTATACTCTTTCCTCTGGTCCAAGAAAGGGCCGAGATAAAAAGGATTTTATTTTAAAAATATACGATAAAAAGAAGAAGAGAAGCAAAGAGCTTAGTTTTAAGGTAATAGACAGTTTAATAAATAAGGTGGTTCCTCAAAGGCTTATACCTATAAGAATTTCAATAGGTGGGTATGTAATTGTAGTGTGCCAGCGATTTACTCGAAATACTTACTATATAGTGTTTTATATTGACGAGAATAGAAGTCAAATCGTGAAGGCTTATGTTTTACCCTCAGAAGTAAGTATAAAAGGTGTAACTTTTAGTCACAACCCCCCAGTTTTTGGTCTTGATGGTAATATTTATCAATCAGGATACTCAGCGAAAGAGGAAGACCCTGAATATGGAGGATACTGGGTAAAAAGATACATCATACCCGATGAAGATAAACCGAGATAAAATTGCTCTTTGACAAGCGAATCCTTTAATTCTCAATCTTTAATTCTCAATTTTGAATTATTTGTTGGAGCGACTTCCCAGTCGCGATTATGGAGTAGGGGCAATTCATGAATTGCCTCTACAAGTCTCGCGCCCTGTAGGAGCGTATAAACTCCAACCCCCTTTTTCTTGACAAATAATAGTTTTTACTTATACTTTAAAAGTAGGTGTATTATGAAAAAAAGAATTTTACCGAGGTTAATAATATTATTATTCCTATTTTTGTTTAGTACAGCAAATGCAACTGTTTGGTATATTCACCCAGATTCTACTCTCAACTCTATACAAGCAGGACTCGATTCCTGTAATACTAATGATACTGTACTTGTAGGACCAGGTACTTATTATGAGAACATTATTTGGCCTAACACGCAGGGGATAGTTCTTACAAGTGAATTTTGTCCGGATTCAACTATAATCGATGGAGATAGCACTGGAAGAGTAATGGAGATTACTACTGATGTAGATTCTACAACTATAATCAATGGATTTACCATCCGGAATGGTTATACTTCTGAGGATGGTGGTGGGATCTACTGCATCAACTCTTCTCCAAACATTACTGGTAATATTATAACCGGGAATATATGTACCTGGATGTTTGCTGATGGAGGTGGTATATACTGTTATAATGCTTCACCAATTATAAATAACAATACCATTACTCTGAACTCAACTGATGCGAGTGGTGGTGGAATATACTGTGAATATAATTCTTCACCAAGAATCACTGATAATATCATCAAAAATAATTCAGCTACTGATGGTGGTGGTATCTACTGTGCTTCAGGTTCTTCACCAATTATTACAAGAGATACCATCTCTGCGAATACATCTTATGGGTATTATTATGGAGGCGGTGGCATCTACTGTGCCCAGGGTTCATCACCAATAATTAGGGGCAATATTATATATAATAATACGACTAATGCCATGGGAGGTGGTATATATTGTGATTCTCCTTCCGCGATTATGAAAGGCAACATAATCACTAATAATACTGGTTTTTTTGGTGGTGGTGGTATATATTGTTGTTCTTCACCAACTATCAGGGGTAATATCATCAATAATAATATCACATATTATGAGGGTGGCGGTATACACTGTGACTTATCTGCGTCACCTGTTATTGATAGTTGTACTATATCGAGCAATGATGCTAGTGGTTTATATTGTGAATATGATGCAAATCCTGTGATAAAGCACTGTAATATTACAAATAATACAGGCTATGGAGTTTTTAATGATGATTCAGATGTTACAATTAATGCTGAATATAATTGGTGGGGAGACTCCCTTGGACCCGGAGGTGTAGGTCCTGGTTCCGGAGATGAGGTTAGTAATTATGTGGACTATGATCCCTGGCTAACAGATTCTGTCCCTGTATCTGGTGTTGAAGAACTAAAACCTGATGAAAATGTTTTCTTTATTTCTCAATGCCACCCAAACCCATTCATAGACAAGACATTAGTTGAATATAACCTCACCAAATCCTGCAATGTTAACATCTCAATCTACAACACCCTTGGTGCGAAAATAAGGACACTGTTAAACGAAAGACAAAATGCAGGGACACATGCAATAACCTGGAATGGTCGAGATACATCAGGTAATAAAGTACCAAGTGGTTTCTACTTCCTGAGATTAGAAGCAGATGGTAACAGAGAAACAAGAAAATTACTTTTGATAAGGTAATTTCATAATTAAGGGATGTATACAATGAGAATAATATCAAAAAATTTAGTATTTATATTATTACTTTTATCTGGGACTTTTAACTTATTTGCCCAAGCTCCGGATACATTGTGGACTAGAACATATGGAGGAATAGCAAATGAAGCTGGGAACTCAGTCCAACAGACAACTGATGGGGGATACATAATTACTGGATATACAAACTCCTTTGGGGCAGGGTCAAAGGACGTTTATCTGATAAAGACCGATTCAATTGGAGATACGCTTTGGATAAGAACCTTTGGTGGATTTGATTCAGATGAAGGGATGGCAGTTAAACAGACACCTGATAATGGATTTGCAGTTGCAGGATATTCATTTTCAGCCGAACCGTATAGTAGTCAGTGTTATCTTATTAAAACTAACTACCAGGGAGATTCACTTTGGGCAAAATATTATGGTGGAGCATTTATATATGATAGAACATGGTCAATGGAATTAACCAATGATAGTGGATACATTCTTGCAGGAGTAACAGAAACTGATATACCTCACCTTAAAAATGTCGATATATATAAAATTGATTCCCTGGGCAATGTTATCTGGATTACAACACTTGGTGGAATGTTTTATTGGTCTGAAGCCTACTCGGTTCAACAGACATTAGATAATGGATATATTATGGTAGGATATCGAGACTCTATTGATGAATATAACAATAACTGTGATGTATATTTAGTAAAAACAGACTCTTTGGGAGATAGTCTTTGGGCTAAGACTTATGGTGGACAAGATTCCGATAGAGGTTATTCAGTAGAGCAAACAAATGATGGGGGATACGTTATTGCTGGATATACAAAATCCTTTGGATCGGGAAACGCTGATATCTATATAATAAGAACAGATTCAATTGGAGATACATTGTGGACTAGAACCTTTGGTGGTGATTCTAATGAGATTGCTTATTCAGTTCAACAAACACAAGATAAAGGATATATTATTGCAGGGTACACAGAGTCTTTTGGTGCTGGGAAATCTGATTTCTGGCTCATAAGGACAGATTCTCTGGGGGATACAATATGGACAAGAACATTTGGAGGATCTGAACAGGATGAAGCGTATTGTATACAGCAAACATCTAATGGTGGATACATTGTTTCTGGATTTACTAAATCCTTTAGTGTAGGTGGCTCGGATGTCTACCTTATAAAAATAGAATCCGATGCTGGTATTGAAGAAAATTCTTTTTCAGATAACTTCTTTGTTTGTCAAAGTAACCCAAATCCATTCATCAATAAAACAACTATCAAGTATGAAATACCCAGAAGCTGTAATGTTAATATCTCGATCTACAATGCACTTGGTGCAAGGATAAAGGTCTTATTAAACGAAAGACAAAATGCAGGGACACATGCAATAACCTGGGATGGTCGAGATGCTTCAGGTAATAAAGTCTCAAGTGGTTTCTACTTTCTGAGATTAGAAGCAGAGGATTTCAAAGGGACAAGGAAATTACTTTTATTAAGATAGGTTTATAATTAATATAATTAAAGGAGGGGGGGGAATATAGGTTCGAAGTTTAAACCCCCTTAGAGACAATTTAAGGGACATCTCAGGACAAAACAGGAGAATCTACTATAAAAATTATAACTGTTCCTTATCACATACCACCCCACGAATTCAATAAACTCAGTTTTTAGCCACGGTTTCTTCACGGTTTGAGATAGATGTAGGGGCAAGATATATCTTGCCCGATTGTAGGAGCGACTTCCCTGTCGCGATTCTTTTAGGGACAAGGTATACCTTGTCCTTCTGTCTTGTCTCTCGACTCCGGACTTTGGACTTCTTTTCAACTCCACGAACTCCACGAAC
>JAGLZA010000134.1 GCA_023131835.1 Caldifarciminota bacterium | reverse complement strand
TTTTCTATCCTTTCAAATTTTATCTACTAAGGACAAGAACGAGGGATCGTCCATCGCTTTATAAGTTTTTTTGATTTGGTCAATTAGTTATACATAAGGACATAAGTTTTTGCGCATAATGACGAGTATGCGCAGTTATTTATGACCGCGTGTATAAATAATCAAATGGCCAAGAAAAGGAGTAATCATGAAGGTTTTCGGATATACGGCAGTGGTTTGGAAAGAAGTCGAAGGTTATGTATCTAAGTGCCCAGAACTTGGGGTGGCTAGTTGCGGAGATACTTTTGATGAGGCCGTGCATAACTTGAGGGAAGCCGTAGAGTTGTATCTGGAAAATGCTAAAGAGCTGGATATGATTGAAGATGTGGAAGAAAGTTTAAGCGCAAAGGAAAAATATACGGCTCATCTGGAAGCTGTAATGCCATGACGAAAATTCCCATCGTTTCCGCAAGGCAGGTGATTAGAGCGCTACGGGCAGCTGGCTTCAAGGATGCCCCCAAAAGGGGAAAAGGAAGCCATGTAGCGATGGTTAAGCAAGATAGCGATAGGACGAGGCTGGTCATAATTCCAGATAGAAAAAGCCTGCCAAGGGGAACCCTGCGAGCGATCCTGGAGCAAGCGGGCCTGAGCCGTGAAGAGTTCCTGAGGCTTCTGAAAGCCAAACAAATCAAATAGGCCCTATTACCGGGGCAAAAAAAATGAGTTACTGATTTACAAATGGACGTCCCCGACTTTACAAATGGACGTCCCCGACTTTCCCCCAAAAACAAACTACTCCAACTCGGCTATGTTGTGTAGCGCAGAGAACAAGGGTCGCAAGAACTTGCAAACCAAATAGACCAAAATGAACTTTGAAAATAAAAAAATCCTCGTTACCGGTGCCGACGGCTTCATAGGCTCGCATCTTACCGAGATGCTCGTGAAGCGTGGCACAAAAGTCAAAGCCTTGAGCTATTACAATTCCTTTAATTATTGGGGTTGGCTGGAGGATTTAGATTGCTTGAATGATATAGAAGTGCCCACCGGTGATGTGCGCGACCCCCATTATTGCAAGCGCATCATCAAGGATGTGGATATCATCTTTCATCTGGCGGCGCTTATTGCAATACCCTATTCTTATGTTGCGCCGGACAGTTATGTGGATACCAATGTAAAAGGTACTTTGAATATCTGCCAGGCAGCAAAAGAAAATGGTTGTGAGCGTGTGATTCATACCTCAACATCGGAAGTTTACGGCACAGCACAATATGTTCCCATTGATGAAAAACATCCTTTGCAGCCGCAATCCCCTTACAGCGCAACCAAGATAGGGGCAGATGCAATGGCAATGAGCTTTCACAGCGCCTTTGATTTGCCGGTAACAATCGCAAGGCCGTTTAATACATACGGGCCGAGACAATCAGCAAGGGCTATTATTCCGACAATTATTACTCAAATTGCCAGCGGTAAAAAAGAACTCAAACTTGGCGATTTAGCTCCCACGCGCGACCTGAACTACGTTGAAGACACATGCCGGGGTTTTATTGCCCTGGCCGAATGCGAAGAAGCTATTGGCGAAGTCGTAAACATAGGGTCGAATTATGAGATTTCTATGGGTGAGGTCGTCAACCTTATAAAGGAATTAATGAATTCAGATATTGAAGTAGTTGAAGAAAAAGAGAGAATACGTCCCGAAAAATCAGAAGTGTATCGCCTGTGGTGCGACAATACAAAAATCCACTCACTGACCGGATTTGAACCCAAATATTCAATCCAGGAAGGGCTCAAAAAAACGATTGACTGGTTCACAACCCCTGATAATCTGCGGAAATATAAAACAGATATCTATAATGTGTAGCGACCTGTTGATCCCAGATCGAAGCTGAAAGCATGGGAGATGAAAGCTGAAAGTTCAAAGCTCAAAGGTGAAAGCTCAAAGTGATATGATAAAAAAATCATCATCAAATTCATTTTCAGAGATTATTCATTTTATCAAATCCCTCTATCCCGATGAGAATCCTGTGCCGCTGCACGCGCCCAGATTTACAGGCAATGAAAAAAAATATGTTGCTGACGCTATCGACTCCACCTTCGTTTCTTCTGTCGGCAAATATGTTGATCGTTTTGAGGAAATGATATGCGAAATCACAGGTGCGGCATATGCCATAGCCACGGTAAACGGCACCTGTGCCCTAGATATTGCCCTGAAATTGGCAGGTGTTCAGCCGGGCGATGAGGTAATTACCCAGCCTTTGAGCTTTGTGGCAACGGCCAATTCCATCGCGCACTGTGGGGCAAGACCCATATTCCTCGATGTAGACCGGGAAACATTGGGGCTTGATCCGACAGCTTTGGAAGATTTTTTAAGATCCAGCACCAAGATAAAAAATGAGGCCTGCTATAACAGTACTACAGGCAGGCGGATCGCGGCCTGTGTTCCCATGCACACCTTCGGCCACCCCTGCCAGATTGATTCCATTGCTCAAATTTGCGACCGTTACCACTTGGCACTTATTGAAGATGCTGCCGAATCACTTGGAAGCCTTTACAAAGGTAAACATACAAGTACGTTTGGGCTCTTTGGCGTTTACAGCTTTAACGGCAACAAGACCGTTACCTGCGGAGGCGGCGGAGCCATTGTAACCAATAATGAAGCTCTTGCAAAAAAGGCAAAACACATAACTACAACAGCCAAAGTGTCCCATCCATACGAATATGTCCATGACACGACCGGTTACAACTACCGTCTCCCAAATCTAAACGCGGCCCTTGCATGCGCCCAACTTGAGCAACTGGACTCTTTCATAGATAGAAAGCGGGAACTGGCCAAAACATACAAAACTTTTTTTGAATCTCTCAGTATTCCTTTTATACATGAACCGGAACATGCCAGGTCTAATTATTGGCTGAATGCCATAATCCTTCCGGATAGCGAAGCGCGTGACGAGTTTCTAAAAGTGACCAACAATGCAAATGTCATGACCCGCCCCGTCTGGAGGCTATTGAATAAACTTGATATGTATAAAACATGCCAGACAGATACTTTAACTAATGCAAAGTGGCTTGAAGAAGGAGTGGTAAATATTCCGAGTAGTGTGAGGGTATAAGCTTAAAGGTGAAAGCTGAAAGGTCAAAGGAGCAGAAAGATGAAGTTTGGTTATGAAGATTTGGAGGTTTGGGATCGGGCTGTTGATTTTGCAGTAAAGGTCATAGAACTCGTTGAAATAATTGATACAGGCAGGAAACACTACAGGCTTTTTGAACAAATTGAAGCGAGCTCAACCAGCGTATCAATGAATTTGGCTGAAGGAAAAGGCCGATTTTCCCAAAAAGAATTTGTACAGTATTGCTATATCGCACGCGGTTCGTTATATGAAACCGTGACCTTGTTGGAGATATTTAAAAGAAAGAGCTGGATTTCCGAAGAGGAATTTTCCTCGCTGAAATCTGAAGGAATCGAAATTGCTTCAATGATAAAAGGCCTTATCAACTCCCTTTATAAACCATAACCCTCTCAGCTCTCAGCTTCATGCTTATACGCTTTGAGCTTTGAGCTTATATCTTCGAGCTTAAATTTTTTATGAAAGAAAAAATTATATTAATAGGCGGTGGCGGCCACTGCAAATCCTGCATTGACGTAATTGAGCAGGAAGGAAAGTATCAGATTGCCGGCATTGTGGATGTATCGGAAAAATTGCATCAGAAGGTACTTGGCTATGAAATCATCGCCACAGACGATGACCTGCCGCAGCTTGCACATGAATATGAAAATTTCTTGATTACTCTGGGCCAGATCAAGAGCCCTGAAAAGCGGATAAGGATTTTTCAAACCCTGAAAGAATCAGGGGCAAAATTACCGGTAATTATTTCACCTCTTGCCTATGTGTCAAAACACGCAGAAATCGGAGATGGGACGATAATAATGCATCAGGCCCTGATTAATGCCGGGGCAAAAATTGGTAAAAACTGCATTGTTAATACCAAAGTCTTGATTGAGCATGATGCAATCATCGGGGACCATTGCCATATTGCAACGGGTGCCATCATCAACGGAGGAGTGAGAGTTGGATCGGGAACTTTTTTCGGCAGTAATGCTGTTTGTAAAGAATATATTGAGATTGGTGAAAATGCTGTAATTGGCTGCGGTGCAAAAATTACCAAGAACATTTCTCCACAAATTCCTTAACCTTTCACCTTTGAGCCTTGAGCTTCAATCTTTTATGCTTTTACCTTTGAGCTTTGAGCTTCAATCTTTGAGCTTCGAGCTTTCATACTATGAACTATACCAAAATCTTAGGAGGTAACCTAAAATGAAAATAAAGACTTCAAAGATTCGCGATATACTGCAAAGCGATACGTTGCCCAAAAAAGACTGTATCAATCTTAAATCGATTGAAGATATCAATAAGCAATTTAAATATGAGGATACTGTCCCAAGAGGAAAAGGGGATAGCAAGCTCCTTTCATGTGGACAGAAAGGATCTTATAATGAGCTGCATGTGGGTGCTCATTTTCTTTGTGGCGGGAAAGATGTGAAAGTCTGGAAAACAGAGTTGAAAAAAAACACGCCATGGAGGTATGAAAATATAGAACCGGGCAAGATATTAGAAATTGAGGAAACAAAAATTATCGTTAAATGTGGAGAAGGCCTATTGCAATTGATAGAGCATAATTGTAGCCTGCTTTTAAGAGCTGGGGATTATTTATAAAAACACAAAGGAAACATAATGGATACAGCAGTATTTAGTGTTGTCTACCCCGGTGTGGAACCCTATTTCCCAGAGTTTTTAAGTACATTGTCTAAGCAAACAGACAGAAATTTCACCCTATTTTTAATAAACGATGGGTTGTCAAATATCGAACGATTTCTGGAAAGATCTGACCTTGATGTGAAAGTTAAAGACGTAGCGGGTCCGCCTGCGGCTCTCAGAAAGATGGGCATCAGGTGGGTACAGGAGGCGGGCGCGAAGATCATCGTTTTTGCTGACTCAGATGACTACTTTCTGGAAAATAGGGTTAAAGTATCCAGAGATATGCTGGTCAAATATGATCTGGTATTCAATGAACTTATTCTGATAAGCAAGGGCTCCGCAAATTCCATACCAATGCTTAAAACACATTTCAGTGATGGAGAAATAGTTTCCTGCAAGCACATCAGGACGGTCAACTGCATGGGACTCTCAAATACAGCACTAAGGGTAAATAGCATTCCCTCTTGTTTTGATCAGATACCGGAGAACATAATCGCTTTTGACTGGGCGCTGTTTGCCCTGTGTCTCCATGCCGACGCAAGTGGGGTATTCACAAAAAAGGCTGCGACCTACTACAGGCAGCATGGCAACAATCTTGCATCTCCTCATTCTTTTACAGAAGTACAAATCTTGCGTGGAGTACAGGTAAAACGGGATCATTATCAGATGCTTTCCCTGTTTTATAAAGAATATGTCCTTTTGGCGGATGTATTTGGACAGTTGTTAGACCAATTGCAATCCGATGAAATACTAAGACGAAAGTACTGCCAGGCCGTGCGAAAACATGCCCCAGTCATACCGTTGTGGTGGGAACCCATTAAGTCATTGAAGGAGCTGGGATTATGAAGTTAGGCAATTGCGAAGTTAAAGATTTTAGCATACCCTATATAATCGCGGAAATTGGAGCTAATCACAACGGTGATATGGATCTGGCTATAAAGATGATTGATGCGGCCAAAACCTGCGGATGTCACGCGGTCAAATTTCAGTCATGGACGCCCGATTCATTGATTGCAAAGGAAGAGTATGACAGAAATCAACAGTATAATGATTCGCCAAAAAAACATTTCGGTTCCTTAAAAGAGATGGTAGAAAAATACTATCTGCGACCGGAACAGCACCGTGAATTGAAACATTACTGCGATAAGATAGGAATCGAGTTTTGCTCCACACCTTTTTTTGAGGATGAAGCTGATCTTTTGGAAGAATTGGGAGTTCATTTCTATAAAATCGCTTCCATGGATATAAACAATTTAAGTTTCCTGAAACACGTTGCCGGAAAAGGAAAACCTATTGTTTTATCTACCGGAATGGCCTCGCTGGCTGAGATTGAAAATGCAGTAAAGGCAATTGAGGATGAAGGGAATCGTCAGATTATATTGCTCCACTGCATTGCCATATATCCACCTGCGTATGAGGATATTAATCTGAACAATATCCCCATGCTTCGGCAGACGTTCGGCTACCCCGTAGGTTTTTCAGATCATACTATCGGAATTTCGATACCTCTGGCTTCTGTAGCCCTGGGCAGTTGTGTGCTTGAAAAGCATTTCACATTAGACAAAGACTTGCCCGGCTGGGATCACGAGGTTTCCGCCAATCCTGAAGAGATGCGGATGATTGTTGCTGAATCACGTAATATAGTTAAATCCCTTGGGACATTTCGTAGAACAGTTTCTCAGGCTGAGGAAGAAAAAAAGGTAAAATTTAGAAGGAGTATAGTTACAAATGCCCATTTAAAAAAAGGGCATAAAATAACTTCTACCGACCTGAGTTTTAAAAGGCCGGGGTCCGGTATATCTCCAGATGAATCAGATTATGTAATTGGCAGGACGTTGAATAAAGACATAGAGGGTGATGAATTGATAAGATGGGATGATTTGATCTGATTTCATTCCATTCAAGAGGGAAGCTTAAAAGGAGTTACGTGAAGTGTATTCAAAAAAGAAGATTGGGATAACAATCGAGGCCAGGATGGCTTCGACCCGGTTGCCTGGAAAAACGTTGAAGCTCTTACATGGAAGACCGATGCTGGCAAGAATGATTGAACGATTAAAGAGGGTGAAATTAGCTGATATTATTGTGATAGCCACGACCAATCAGCCGGAAGATAGTCCTATTGTTGACCTGGCAAAAGAGATGGGAGTGGGCTATTGCCAAGGCAGTTCTGAAGATGTGTTGGACAGAGTATTGCAAGCAGCGAAAAAGTATGACATTGATCTCATCGTTGAAGCATGTGGAGACTGTCCGGTTATTGATCCTGATGTTATAGATATGGAAATACAAACTTTTCTGGATAATGATGTAGACTATATTGGTTGCCATTTAGTCAAGACATTTCCTTTGGGCTTAGATGGAAAAGTGTTTACTACTAAAACCTTGGAAGAAGTGGCAGATATAACAAATGATCCGGCAGACAGGGAGAATGTTTCTTTATATATTTATGAGCACCCCGAAAAATATAAGTTGCTGAATATTGAAGCGAAGGGAAAACAGCGTCGTCCCGATTTAAGATTAGTTGTGGATCATAAGGAAGATTTTGACTTCATTGAAGGCATTTACAAACAATTATACGATAAGAAACCACATTTTAACTATGACGATATGCTCGATTTATTTGAACGTCGACCAGATCTGACTGAAATAAACAGAGATGTCGCAAATATTGAAGTTGCGGGGAGAGATAAAAACTAAAATGGCATTACCAAATAAATACAGCGCAGCCATCATCGGATGCGGCAGGATCGCAAGTGATTTTGATGACGATCCGATGATGCGAAAAAGCTATGGTATATCCACACATGCAGGTGCTTATATTGATAATCCAAACATTGAACTATTTGCTGCTGCTGATATTTCTGATGAGCAATTGAATAAGTTTGGTAAACGGTGGAGTGTTCATAGGCTATATAAAGATTACAGAGAGTTGTTGAAAAATGAAGAGATTGACATTCTCAGTATATGTACATGGAATACCACACATTTAGAAATATTAGAGCAGGCAGCAAAAAACAATGTAAAGGCTATTTTTTGCGAAAAGCCGATTTCCAATTCACTCGAAAACGCCGATAGAATGGTAAAAATTGCAAACGACCATAATATATCTTTGCTTGTTAATCATCGGCGCCGGTGGGATGACCTGTACGAGAAAATCAGAGATTATATTAAGGAAGGGCGTATGGGCAGTATTCAACAGGTAAGCTGTTATTACACTTCCGGAATAGCAAACACATGTTCTCATCTGTTTGATGTCTTGAGGATGTTTTTCGGAGAAATAGCAAGTGTTTGTGCCTGGCATAAGAATGATTTAAACAAAGATGACCCCGATATGGATGGCTATATAATATTTCAAAATGGAATGACAGCAACACTTCAATCTTTGGATGCTCGCTATTATAGCTTATTCGAGTTTGATATATACGGTACGGAGGGAAGATTGCGAATTGAGAACAATGGTTTTAAGGTCAGTTATTGGGAGATGCGAGACAGTACCGAAAGCCTTGGATATAGAGCACTCTTCAGGGATGATAGTCCTATTACGGTTTTACAAAAAGCAATCATGAAAAATGCGGTGCAAAATATTGTTGAATGTTTGTCTTCGGAAGCCATGCCGGCCTGTACAGGAATAGATGGCGTTAAATCGCTGGAAATTATTTGTGCCTTTCATGCTTCGGCAATGCGAGGCAATATACTAATTGATCTGCCCTTAAAACGCAGGGATGTGACGATTAAATCGAAATAGGAAGGATTTCATTATGTCGGAATTAGCTTTGTTAGGCGGGCAAAAAGTCAGGGATAAAGAGTTTGCCCCGCAGCAGGATTTTGGTGAAGAGGAGAAACGCCTTATAATGGAGGTCTTAGACAGTAAGCAATTATCCGGTTTTCTTGCTTCACCTGGAGAGAAGTTTCTGGGCGGTGAAAAAGTAAGAATGCTCGAAGATCGCTTTAAGGATTATTATCATGTGAAGCATGCGCTTACTGTAAATTCTGCGACAGCAGGGTTACATGCTGCTATTGCCGCAATAAATGTGAACCCCGGAGATGAAATTTTAGTTACGCCTTACAGTATGTGTGCGTCAGCGACTGCGGCAGTTATGCATAATGCCATTCCAGTATTCGTGGATATTGATGGAGACACTTTTAACATAAATCCGGCAGAGATTAGAAAAGCCATAACTCCGGAAACCAGGGCAATAATTGTAGTGCATCTTTTTGGATACCCTGCTGAAATGGATGAAATTATGCAGATTGCCAGGGAGCATGATCTCAAAGTTATTGAGGATGCGGCACAAGCGCCTGGTTCCACATATAAAGGCAATCAAATAGGGACTATTGCTGATATTGGCGTGTTCAGCTTTAATCAGAACAAAACAATAACAACCGGTGAAGGCGGTATTATTGTTACTAATGATGATGAATTGGCAAAGAGAATAAGCCTAATCAGGAACCATGGTGAAGTCGTTGTAGAACATTATCCTGTAGAAACAGTTGCCGGCATAGTTGGATATAATTACAGAATGACAGAACTGGAAGGTGCAGTTGGGGTAGCTCAATTTAAAAAATTAGACAAGCTGAATAAGCACCGTATACAGTTAGCGGAATATCTAACCGAGCAGTTACATCAGTTTACACCAATAATTACCACTCCTCGAATTAAAGCATATTCAAAACACGTATATTTTGTATATCCCATGAAATTCAATGCCGCAGAAGCAAATGTGCATAGAGACAAATTTGCTGAAGCAGTGAGAGCTGAAGGTGTGCCAATTGGAGCTGGGTATGTGAGACCTATTTATTTAGAACCAATGTATCAGGAATTATTGGCGTATGGAGACAGCGGATTTCCTTTTAAAGGGCCGCACATGAAGAAAACAATATCTTATCCGAAAGGAATGGCGCCTGTCTGTGAAAAAATGCACTTTGAAGAGCTGCTAACGACACCGATATGTCATTACCCATTAACGGAAAAAGATATTGATGATTTTGTTGCTGCTGTAGCAAAAGTTTTAAACACTATTGGAGATTTGGTCAATTGAGTTCGAGTGAAATGAAAGACATAGCTAAATTTATAGTAGATGAATCTACGAGTATAAGGGCAACTATCCAACAGATGGACAAGGGCGGCATGGGATTTGTTGCAGTTACTGATGCAGAAGGGAAAATGGTCGGCATTGTTACTGATGGAGATTTTAGACGAGCAGTGTTAGATGGTGTTAGCTTAGATGATAATGTGCTAAAAATTACAAATAAAACATATAAATATTTAAGAAAGGGATATTCAAAAGAGGAAATTCGTGAAAGTTATAAAAATGCAGCGGTTGAATGCCTGCCTATTTTGGAAGACAGCAAGCTGGTGGATGTTATCTTCTATAATGATTTGCACGACAAAGCTGACATTGAACTATCAAGGAAACAAAGATTGGATTTGCCTGTAGTAATTATGGCTGGCGGAAAAGGCACCAGACTTGATCCCTTTACACGTATTTTACCCAAAGCGCTAATTCCGCTTGGAGAAAAACCAATAATAGAAATTATTATGAATGAATATGCCAAATATGAAATGAGAAACTTTTATATTTCTGTAAACAACAAGAGCAAAATGATCAAAGCATATTTTGGGGATCAAGACAGTGATTATAATATTAGTTTTATCGATGAAGACAAACCATTAGGCACAGCAGGTTCACTAAGGTTTTTGAAGGATAAATTTGATAGTCCTTTTTTCGTTTCTAATTGTGACATCATCGTGAAAAATAATTATTATGATATTTTGCAATTTCATAAGGACGGTGAATACGATCTAACCGTGGTGGGCTCAATGCAACACCACACGATTCCTTATGGTGTATGTATGTTAGAAAATGGAGGTTTATTGAAAAGTATTCACGAAAAACCAAAATACGATTTCTTGGTTAATACGGGCATGTACCTATTAAACCCCCATATTTTAAGATATATTCCAGAAAATACATATTTCGATATGACCGAACTGATAAATGTATTGAAAGAAAAGGGCCACAGTGTGGGCGTTTATCCTGTATCAGAAAAGTCGTGGATAGATATTGGCCAACTGGCAGAATATAAAACAGCGATAAGGGCGTTGACGGAATGAAAAATCCATTTTTATTTGGCGAAAGGGTTTATCTAAGGCCTCTGTCTTTGGAGGATTTAAATGGTAATTATGTGAGCTGGCTGAATGATTCTGAAGTATGCGTGAACAATTCACATCACATTTTGCCTTATACAGAGGAGATGGCTCGAGACTACATTCAAAATGCATATATTTCGAAAGACAAATTAGTGCTTGCTGCTGTATTGAAAGAAAATGATCGACATATTGGGAATATTTCATTGCTTGGTATAGACTTCATGAGCCAACATGCTGAATTTGCGATCCTCTTTGGTGAGAAAAAATATTGGGGCAAAGGGTTTTCAAAAGAGGCTGCTTTATTAATCATACAACATGGTTTTTCTGCGTTGAACCTACATCGAATTTACTGCGGCACCTTTTCTGAAAATATTCCAATGATTAAACTTGCAAGTTTTTTGGGGATGAAAAAAGAGGGAGTAAGGCGGGAAGCTTTTTTTAAAAATGGAAAGTTTGTTGATATTGTAGAATTTGGAATCTTGAGGCGCGAATTCTATGCAAAATTCGACTCAGCTAAAGTGGAGGTGGCAGTACATGAAAGAGCTTTACAAATTGCCTCAGAGAGTTAAATATAGGAGAATTACCTATGAATAGACATATCACTGGGCAGAAAAAAATCGGAACACATTTCATTTTTTTTACTCGGCCCTGGGAGGTTGAAGCGCATAAATTCATGGCTAAACAGGTTAGGCAGCTCTTTCAACTGAACAAATTTGCAATTAGTTTTTTGACGATGTTTTCCGCTGTAGTTGAAAAAATCAGTGAGGAAGGCTACGCTGTTAATTATCTTCCTCCTCTACTTAAAAAAGCAAAAGTCGGTGCGCAGGAGAGAAGATTCTGCACTGACCTTGAACATGATATTGTATCAAATGGTGGAGTTAACTTCACGACAATGCTTAACGCTGAACGCTTTGCTCCAAATTCTGGTTTAAAGAAAAACGATTTTCTATTTAAGCATGTTTTGGTGTTGAATAAACTGATACCGAGAGACTGTTTTTTCATTTGCAGTGATCCAGAACATATGATTTATTGGATTGCTGTCGAATTGGTTTTGGTTAAGGGAGGTGCTCCTATTTCTTTCCGTAGGACGGGGGTGCCACCTGGTTACGTCGTGCCTGCCCGGCGGCCACCAAATGAAATTTGGAAAATACCCCAGGATACAAAGCCTACAGAGAATCAATATCCGCTCGAAAAGTGGAAGCAGAAGTTTCTTCAGGGTAGTGCTAAACCAGCCTATCAGAAGTTTGCTGCCCAACCGAGTCTGTTCAGGCGGCTAATACGTAGATATCGTGGGTCAAAGTATCTATTGTCAGATTACTTAAACGGGTCTTATTTCGCGGACCTTAAAGGCTTGTTGCCGGATATAGCGTTTAGTTTGCTTAGAAAATACAGGAAAAATGCGTTCCGAAAATATTGTAATTTTTATGATGTGAAAAATAGCGATGGCATAAAAATATATATGCCTCTTCATTTTGAGCCTGAAGCTGCAACTCTTGTATTCAGCCATCAGTTTACTAACCAGGTTGACTTTGTCCGTTTAATTTCTCATTCTACGCCAGTGAGCACAACTATACTTGTTAAGGAAAATCCTTACATGCTTGGACTGAGGCATCCAAAGTACTATAGGGATCTGAATGCTATCCCGCGAGTTGTTTTTCTCGATCCTCAAATACCTCCCAATGAAATTATACCCCACGTTGATATGGTAGCTACCCTAAGCGGAACGTCAGCCTTGGAGGGTTTATTGATGGGAAAATCATCTCTGATATTTGGGGATCCGACGTGGGCCCAATTCTTCAGTGAATTGCCGAATTTTGCTCAGGTTTGCGACCTGAAATCTTTTCCTGACACGATTCAAGAGTTGTTGTCTTCTCAAGTTAGTGATGAATTAACAAAATCGTGTTTCAACCAATGGGTTCAACAACTTATATCATGTCCATTCGCTCTTGAATTAGACACTGAGCGACACGATATCCAATTATCCCCGTCCCACGAATTACTTAAGGAAACACTTAAACGTATAGAATATTGTCAAGCAGTATCTCCGAGAATTTGAAAGTTATTAACACCGAAAACACAAAAAACGGCTTCTTTGAAGGCTTCTCGGGCATCCTTAAAAGTTACCTTGGAAGAGTAGAATTCCAGTCCATCAATTTTACCCCACTATATTTTCTATTAATGCTACTGGGGTCCGCTATTGGTTTTGGAAAGAGTCTAGCGTTTGCAAAGGTGCTTACAGTCAACGATTTTGGTTATCTTGCTCTCTTCAATATTGGTGTTTCGTATATGGCAGTTCTTTTCCAGTTTGGCCTGCTCAACGGTCTTAACAGGGAATTGCCGGTAGCTATCGGCAGAGGTGAAAACGAGCGTGCTATTCGCTTGCGTAATATGGTGCTCACATTAATTCTTATGATGATCGTGTTGCTTTTTCCGTTTTTTGCCGCAAGTTTATGGTGGGTTAAAGCAGATGTTGGAATTAAGGTTATTTGTTTGGCCGCCTATGGAGGATCTGCCATATCAGTTTTGTACGGGTTTGTGGCGCTTGAATTACGAGGACGTCAATTACTGCTGCCTTTTTCACTTATTTACCTTTTCCAGGCGCTTATTGTCTGCGCAGGCGGGATTATGGGCGGCTTATACTGGGGCTTGAAGGGTGTCATAGCCGCTGTTTTTCTGAGCTATATAGTAACGATTGCCATTGCGTCGAAGTTTTGGATTCACCATATTCGGATAGCTCGACTACAGGTAAAAGAAATTAAGTATTTGTTACGTATCGGGATTCCTCTCGTTTTATCTACATTTTGTTATACTGCTGTTCTAAGTATGGACCGACTTTTCATAACAAAGTATTTCGGAGTATTTGAACTGGGTCAATATCAATTCGCTTACTTGGTGTTTATAGCAGGTGCCGCGTTTGCTGGAATCGTAGCACAATGGATAGGACCACAGATAATGTATAATCATGGTAGAGGGTTGGAGCCTGCGAGGAGTTTTGCTGTGATCCTCAGTATAATGGGAGGTACTCTCCTTACGTTGCTTATATGCTGGTATCCCTTTGTGCTGGTTAGTGGTTTTTTGGTGGAACGGTTTTTCCCCAGATATGTGGGAGCCTTGCCGCTTCTGCAAATATTTTATTTTGCTGGGGGCCTGGCCGTTATGAATCTGGCTGGGGGCATGATAAATATTTTCAACAAGCAATTTTTGGCCATGATGTGGACCATTGCGGTGACTTTGGTATTGTTCCTCTGTTATCTCACAGCTGCCCGGCTGAAGGTTCCCATGATAACTTTCGCTGAAATATTCCTGGCTGGTCAGATATTGTTTGTCGTCATGAATCTCGGATTGGGAATCTGGTGCGTTAAAAAAGTTCAGCGATATGATATCTAGATCATGTCGTTTCAGTAATACCGGTTCCAACAGGTACAGTTCATCTCATAGCATAGAACCCAATAGAAAACAGTAATTTCCGGTTAGGGTTTTGCATGCGAATAAATTATAAAATTACCATATTAAATTACTTTTTTACTTGACACGTTCCGCAGATTCAGAATGAACCGCGCAACTCAGCTTTCAGAATAGATTCTAATGCGGAGATCTTATAAAATCTCAAAGAACAAATTTAACGCTTTGTTTAATTGACCAATGCTATGGATCTAACAAAAAGAAACAATCAATCTCTCATATCTCTCTATCTCGTTGTATTGGGTATGTGGATTCTTTTTTTTCATGAAGTATTGAAGAGTTTTGCCATTAATGTAATGCCTATAGCTTACAGCGGTTTTTTTATATTGTTCTTCGCGCTGTTTATTGAGTTAAAAAAGGGTGCACTATCCTTTCTTGAAGGAAAATACCGTCTCTGGATTATAAGCATATGGTATTTCTCGCTCTTTGCTCTTGTCTATGGCATAACGAAATCACATACGCTGCAATTCTTATCGAGAGATATTTGGCCTTATAGTTATTTTGCTTGCTTGCTATTAGCTGCAAGGACAAATAGATGGAGCATCATTGATAAAATGATCTATCAGCAATTTTTAATTGGTGTTGGAGTATTCATATACATAGGGCTTACCCTAAATATAACATTTGAACGAAATATTATACTACTTAATAACATGTCTTGGGATGCCTCGCGTATATATTGGGCATGGGGATTGCTATATGGTTGGCAATATATGTTTCTTCGTTATAATAAAAAGGATCCAAAAAGCCGAAAGATAGCGACTATCTTAGGAATTATTCTTTATGCTGTGTTTGGCATAATTATGTTAAAAAGACAGATAATCGTTGAATTCGGGATGATAAGTTGTTTTAAATTAATATATGCTAAAAAAGTGGAAAAAGTTAATATCATCAAGGTTGTAACCGCTTTCGTTGCGATTGCTGTTGTTGCCTTTTCAATTGTCAGTTTTTATGAGAAACGTGAAGATATCTCCTACTTCAAGAGACTTTTATCGCGTACAACAGAAGCCGGTTCAATATTGAAGACTATATCCCAAAATACGAGATTACGAGAGACGCCACTGAATATCTATAATCAGGCCACTACCTTTGAAATACTATATGGTCAAGGATTAGGATCCGCTGTTGTGAAAGACGGGATAATAAATACCGTGGTAGAAAGTGGGTTTTATACTGTATTTTTGAAAGGTGGTATTATTTTTTTGATAATTTGGTATTTTGGGTTCCTTTCTATTCTAAAGGATACCTTTTGGGGAAAGAGAAGGGAGACTCTATTATTTGGGCTCCTTTCAGCAATGTTTATTATCAGTTCTCCCATGGGTCCCTTTTTCCTTATGTACCCTACAGGTGGTTATCAAATGTTTTGGCTAGGGCGATGTGCTTCTCGTGTAAGAGGACATTCTTTTTTCGCCGCAAATGAAAGTTTTGCTAATAGTTCCAAGAAAGGGCGAAGGGTATTACGCTCTCTGGTAGGTCAAGAAAGGTAACGAGAGGAAATGCAATTGAACCATGTGGAAGCAGTAAAAGTATAACCGATCAAGCGAGAAAATTGACCAAGGAGTGGTTTGATAAAATAGAAGAGAGCTTTGAACAATGAGCTATTCCCCCCAATCCCGGTTTTGTGGCCGATTTTTTAGAAATTCGCATTCAAGACCCGTCCGATGTGACAGGCCGGAGATGATATTTTTGTTATGAGGAATCCATTGTACCGTTTCTTTCCGGCGGGATCGATTCCAGCACGAACACAGCCCTCTTTTCTGAAGGTGAAGGCGGGCCTATCAGGACTTTTTGCATCGGGTATGACAGGAATTACGGCACGTATCAGAACGAAACCGAATATGCCCGATTGATGGCAAGGGAGGTTGGAGCCGAATATCACGAACGGATTCTTAGCCATGGCAAACATTCTCTGATGTGGTTTGGCATCATCAGGAAAGTATAGGGACAAAAGCATATACAGTCGCAGAGCTTACCAAAATGTTTCAAAGGTTTTCAAGTTTTGAAGCAAAACCTGTCCTAACTATATCAGACAGGGCCAAATGGCCCGACAGCCTAAGCAGATTTTTCCCTGACCATTGGGGATGGTATATTTTGATAACAGGACGAAAATAGATGTGTGGCATAGTCGGAGCATTTGTCTTTAAAAACGGCAATTTTAGGATCACCGAACAGTACCTTACCAAGTTGCGCGATGCTATGGCCCACCGCGGGCCGGATGGTTCAGGAACCTGGGTGTCTGAAGACGGTAGGATTGGGCTCGGACACCGCCGTTTGTCTATTATTGATCTTTCTGATGTTGCAGCACAGCCTATGTGCAATGAAGACGGTAGTCTCTGGATAACATATAATGATGAAATCTATAATCATGCGGAAATTCGCGCGGAGCTGTCAAAGAGTGGACGGCATAAATGGAAGACCGACCATTCGGATACTGAGGTAATTCTCCATGCCTTTGAAGAGTGGGGGATAGGGTGTCTGGATAAGTTTCGCGGTATGTTTGCCTTTGCACTCTGGGATATACGCAAAAGGGAGCTTTGGCTTATCCGCGACCGTATCGGTATAAAGCCTCTTTATTACAGTATTCATCATGGTAGAATTGTGTTTGCATCCGAGATAAAGGCGCTTCTTGAAGACCCGCAGCAAAAAAGAGCCGTGGATGAGGAAGCGTTTTATCACTTCCTTTCCTTTCTTACTTCCCCTGCCCCCCAGACCCTCTTCGACGGAATAAAAAAACTCCCTGGTGGTACATGGATAAGGATTAGCGAGAACGGAAGTATTTGTGAAAACCTGTACTGGGACGTACTGGATCATACAGCTCCGCTTACCGATGTTAGCGAAGAAGATATCTCACGTATGCTCCTTGATGAACTCAAAACCTCGGTAAAATTGCGCAAGGTAAGCGATGTACCTGTGGGCGTATTTCTTTCCGGTGGGATTGATTCCAGCACTAACGCCGCCCTCTTTTCTGAGGACGGAGGTGGGCCTGTCAGGACATTCTGCATCGGGTATGACAGGGATGAGCGTTTTATATCTGCACGAAGTCTTGCTAAGTCTCGCCGTTATTCATATGGTAATAGCTTATACTGGCTTTATTTTCTTGTTTTTATCACTTTGCACCGCAATTGTTGAGGGTAAATTAAATTATCTTGAACGTAAGTACGCCAATTGGCTATTGGCAATATGGATCTTTGCGCTTTTTATGCTTTTGCATGGCGCTTTTTTAGGACATGATTTGAGATATATATCTCGTGATTTATGGGCGTTTTGTTTCTTTGCATGCATTTTGGTTGCCGCTAAAAAAGATAACTGGATTGTTATCGATCGGATGATATACTTTCAATTTACGTTTACTATAATCTTAGTGCTTTTTATCTGGTCTCATTACGGCCTAAATATTACAAGAGAAATACTTCAACAAAGCTCTAATTCTTTTGAAAGGCCTCGGTTGGCGTGGGCTTGGGGTCTATTGTATAGCTGGCCGTATATGTTCCTTACCTATAAAAGGAGTTCTTTGCTTAGAAAAATGATAACCGTACTCGGTTTCACAATATTTATTATATTAGCATTGATGTATGGAAAAAGGAATCCTATGGTTTTTTTAATGTTATTCATGGGATTATATATTATCTTTTTTAAATATAATGCCATGACAAAGAAAATCGCCAATAACAGCTTGATTTATAAGTTCGTTTCAGTGATCTTGGCAATAACCATTTTAGGGACAGGGTCTTACCTGATTGTTCGCGCGCAGGAAAAAACAGGATACTATTATGTAGCAGAATTAATTGATAGAAGTTCTGCTCGCGGCGGTTTTATCGACACGCTTTTGCATGATCCCAGATTAGATTCAATTCCCAAGGATATTATTGCTGAAGCGGAGGGATACCAAATAATTGTTGGACAGGGTTTAGGATCTACCATATTAAGGAGTTCAGTGCAAATTCAGTCGGTGGAAAATGGACTTATGCTTTTGTTCTTTAAGGGCGGAATATTATATACGATAGCATGGTATTTTGGTTTGCTAAATATTTTAAAAGATTTATTCCGGCGAAAGAAAAGGTTTGTGGTTCCATTTCAAATTATGTCATCAGTTATCATAATCATGTCGCCTATATCGGTTTTTTTCCACATGGGCTTTCTGACCGGATATATAATGTTGTGGTTTGGTCGTAGTATGGCGCGGGCGTGAATGTGTTTTAGTTTTATCACGAAAGGAGCCTTTTTCTTTTTCCCTGGGGGTAGGAAAAACCATCTTGTTGTTGCCTTAGGCGAAGTGTTTATAGGAAAAGAGCATCTTTACCATAATGTGATCTTTTTTGTACTTTGATAGGAAAAGAATGGGCGCAACAAAAAAAATTCTTATTGCTGGTGCTTGTATATTCCCAGAAGGTTCAGGAGGCGCGGTTAGATGTATGCACATGCTTGCAAAAGGATTTGCAGCTAACGGACATCATGTTGAGGTTGCCACAACGTATGGCACGGATACCTACAAGCGAAGGATTGAAATGGATGGATTTGTTGCATACTCATTTGGGCTGCTGCATGATCTGAATAGACTTAGCTTAGTCAAGAAGTTAAAATCACATTTGAAGTTAATGATCTATTTGATTTATTTAACCGCCAAGAAACGATACGATCTTATTTTCTTTTATGGACCGGGTCCCGCTTTTGTTTATGTTGGATTATTAGCCAAGATTATGAGACGTCGTGTGGCCTATTTAATGGCAGATATCCAGCCGAAAACAGCAAATATGAAAATATCTGGAAAGTTGAGGAGATTGCTGGCAAATATTGTTGATATTTCTTTAGCCAACATATCTGACCTCGTTGTTATTCTGGGGACGTCGAAATTGGTGCGGCGCTACGCTCGTTTTGCTCCAAAGTCGTCCCGTGTGCAGATATTAGCGCCTGTGGACACGGACATGTTCGCAGGGGGCAATGGATCGAGATTTAAGGCTAAGTTCGAACTGAAGGGGAAGAACATCGTGACCTATTCCGGTACATTAGATACTCTTGAGGGAATTGACATTCTTTTAGAGGCAATAAAGTCAGTAGCACAAAAGAATCCTAATGTTGTCCAGGTTATTGCAGGTCAGGCGTTAAATAAAGACCACGTTCTCGGGAAAAAAATGGATTTTATGGCGTTGGCGCACGAATTAGGTGTGGAAGCATACACCGTCTTTACTGGTCATCTGCCGATACAGGACGTCATCGATTTGCTTAACGCATCCGACGTTCTTGTGATGCCCAAAATTGACCACCCGCTAAATCATGTAGCATCACCAATTAAAATTGCAGAATACTTGGCTGCTGGTCGTCCCATTGTCGCGTCACGAATCTGTGAACTTGATCATCACTTAAAACATATGGAACATGTAATTTTTTGTGAACCAGGCAATACTAAGGAACTTGCTAATGCAATCAATATGGTACTCGATGAAGAAAAACTAAAAACAAAACTATCAAGCAATACTTTATCAATTACCAAATCACTGTTTGATTACCGGACGGTTGCGGGAAGGATATATGACCATGTTTATTAACGGAGGGAATGATGCGCCTCGGTATTGATGCATCCAATATCCGCGGTGGCGGTGGTATTACTTATTTATTGGAATTTCTCCAGACTGCTAATCCTAATGATTATGGTTTTGAACAAGTTATAGTTTACGCGGGATCATTTACGCTGCAGCAACTGGAAGACAGACCATGGCTTTGCAAGATTCATGATCCGCTTATAGATTTATCCCTGCCGTATAGACTATATTGGCAACGGCTCAAGCTTGACCATTTGCTGTCTCAATCAGCTTGTGACATATTATTTTCACCCGGGGCCTCGTATTGTGGATCATTCAGACCATATGTAACAATGTCACTCAACATGTTACCTTTTGTATGGAATGAAGCTAAGCGATACGGTATCTCATGGCATTTGGTTAAGTTTTTATTGCTGCGATTATCCCAGCTATCTGCATTTAACCGTTCCGATGCAGTAATATTTCCGTCAGAATACGCTAAAGCAACCGTGAGCAAGTTCATAAATCAATCAGAATTGCTCTTAAAAGTTATTTATGCTGGTGTGAATGAAAGATTTCGCTCGAGCCCTAAAATTCAAAAACCAATTTCCTGCTATACAAACGAAAATCCATTCCGATTGCTTTATGTCTCTGCGGTCGCTCCTTATAAGCACCAATGGCATATTATGGAAGCTGTTCATAAGTTAAGAAAAAAAGGATTACCAGTTATGTTGGAAATCATTGGAGGAATTCGAAATTGTAAAGGGCGCTTTTATAAAGCCTTATCACGATTAGACTCAGACCAACTATGGATAAAGTATCGCGGTGAAATACCCTTTAAAGAACTTCATTCTTCATACCGGCAAGCTGATACGTTTATCTTCGCCTCAAGTTGTGAAGCAGGGGGATCTTTTATACAATTTGAAGCAATGTCGGCGGGTCTACCCATTGCATGTTCAGATCGGGGCTCAATGCCGGAAGTACTGGGTGAAGCAGGCGTCTATTTTGATCCTGAAAATCCCGACAAAATTGCCGAGGCAATTCTCAGTTTGGCTTTAAACCCACAATTGCGGTCCGATAAGGCTTGGGCTGCTTTTGAACGATCAAAATATTATTCATGGCAACGGTGCTCAAGTAATATTTTTAAACTATTGTCTGAGATAGCACATGAGAGACATGTATAAGGAGGCTTATGTTTAATAATAAAACTCTTCTTATAACCGGCGGCACCGGTTCTTTCGGCAATGCAGTGATCAAGAAATTTTTGGATACCGGTATAAAAGAGATCCGCATTTTCAGCCGTGATGAGAAAAAACAGGACGATATGCGGAATGCGTACCGCAACGATAAACTGAAGTTTTATATCGGGGATGTAAGAGATTATGACAGTGTTTATTCTGCCATGCACGGGGTTGATTATGTCTTTCATGCTGCTGCCTTAAAACAGGTGCCCTCCTGTGAGTTTTTTCCGGTGGAGGCAGTGAAGACAAATATCCTCGGTACGGAAAATGTCCTGAATGCGGCTATCTCCCAAAATGTCAGGAAGGTTATAGTCCTGAGCACGGACAAGGCGGTTTATCCGGTAAACGCGATGGGGATGTCCAAGGCGCTGATGGAAAAGGTGATGACTGCGAAGGCGAGGACGGTTGATGAAAAAAAGATTGTGCTTTGCGGGACGCGCTATGGAAATGTAATTGCCTCAAGGGGTTCTGTGATACCTCTGTTTGTGGAACAGATAAAAGCTGGCAAACCATTAACGGTTACAGATCCTAATATGACAAGATTTATCATGTCTCTGGAAAATGCTGTGGAGCTGGTTTTGTATGCCTTTGAGAATGGAAATGCGGGTGATATATTTGTTCAAAAAGCCCCTGCCTGCACTATTGGTGATCTGGCGGTCGCGGTTAAGGAACTATTTAAGGCAAAGAATGAAATAAGGGTAATCGGGACGAGGCATGGGGAAAAGCTGTATGAAACTCTATTGAACAGAGAAGAGATGGCCGGCGCTTTGGATTTGGGCGATTACTACAGGATTCCGGTTGATGCGAGGGATCTGAATTACAATAAGTATTTTGTTGAGGGTGAAGAGCAGATATCAAGTAAAGAGGATTATACGTCTGAGAATACAAGGATATTGGGGGTTGAAGAGATAAAAGAGGTTCTTTTGAAGGTGTGTTATATTCAGGATGAACTTGGGATGTGAAGATGCTTTTCTCACCACGAAGGGCACGAAACGAAGAACACGAAGATGAAAAAGAGATTATTATGAAGAAGGTGCTTGTTACTGGTTCTAAGGGATTTGTGGGAAGGAATCTTTGTTCTGTGTTGCGGCGGCGTGAAGATATTGAGTTATATGAATTCGATTTGGATAATGAACCCGCCGAATTGGATGTAGCTCTGCAACAGGTTGTTTTCGTTATTCACCTTGCAGGCGTGAACAGGCCGGAAGATCCCAAGGAGTTTGAGACTGGAAATGCTGGATCTTTAAAAGAAATATGCTCAAAATTACAGGAGTTTGGCAGAGCGCCTAAAATCGTTCTCTCTTCTTCGATTCAGGCGGAGCTGGATAACCCATACGGCATCAGTAAACGCCGCGCGGAAGAAGCGCTGCGACGATTTGCAGAGAATACCGGAGCAGAGTGTGTGATATATCGTTTTAAAAATCTGTTTGGAAAATGGTGCCGGCCTGATTATAACTCTGTAACCGCAACGTTTTGCCACAACATTGCCAACGGTCTGCACATTCAGATCTCTGATCCGGCTCATGAGATAGACCTGATTTACATTGATGATGTGGTGGAAGCCTTTATCGCTGAGCTGGAATCAGTATCTCCCGGTTTCAGGTTTGCCCAGCCACTCCCTTCAAAACGGATAAGCCTGGGAGAATTAGCAGAGAAGATTAAATCGTTCCGTGGAATGCGTACCAAATTGAATCTGCCGGATTTTAGCGATGCGTTTGAAAGAGCCCTGTATGGTACCTATCTCAGCTACTTGAATAATCAGGAATTTGAATATGGCCTGGATATAAAAACCGATCAGCGCGGCAGTCTTGCGGAATTTTTGAAGTCGCCGTCCATGGGACAAATTTTTGTCAGCCATACAAAGCCGGGGGTTACACGGGGTGATCATTTTCATCATACAAAAACTGAAAAATTTCTGGTGCTGCAGGGAACTGCTGTGATTCGCTTTCGCTCCATACAGCCAGAGGTCAGAGGTCAGAAGTCAGAGGGTGCTGAGGTGATTGAATATCAGGTATGGGGCAGAGAATTTCGTGTGGTGGATATTCCGCCGGGGTATACTCATTCCATTGAAAATGTAGGCCAGGATGAGTTGGTGACACTGTTCTGGGCAAGTGAAATGTTCGATCCTGAAAAACCGGATACTTATTTTGAAAAGGTTTAGCCACGAATTATACGAATTATCACGAATTGGATTTAGATGTTTCAATTGAAGAAGTTGTACATAAATTTTTTTTTGCTGCTCGGTTTTCTTATAAGTTCGAACGAAAACAAGTAAGATCCAAGCAGTTGATCCTGTAATATTCGTGCCCATTCGTGAAATTCGTGGCAAAAAAATATTATGAACAAACTAAAAGTGATGACTATTGTTGGAACAAGGCCTGAAATTATACGCTTGTCTCGTGTGCTGGCTTTGCTCGATCGTCATACAGATCATATTCTGGTGCATACGGGGCAAAACTATGACTATGAATTAAACGAAATATTCTTCCATGATCTGGGGGTTCGCAAGCCGGATTATTTTCTCGATGCTGCTGGCGGGTCGGTCGCTGAAACCATTGGCCAGACCCTTATTAAAATCGATCCCATACTGGCAAAGGAGAGACCTGAGGCATTGCTGGTTCTAGGCGATACTAACAGTTGCCTTTCGGTGATTCCGGCCAAGAGACGAAAAATCCCTGTCTTTCACATGGAGGCCGGGAACCGGTGTTTTGATCAAAGGGTGCCGGAAGAGATCAATCGTAAAATCGTCGATCACACCAGTGATATCAATTTGCCTTACAGTGACATAGCACGTGAATATTTACTGCGTGAGGGGATTCCTGCTGACCGGATTATCAAAACCGGCAGCCCTATGTACGAGGTGCTTCATCACTACAAGAACGACACTGACAATTCCCAAATTTTAAAAAAGTTGGGATTAAAGACCCATGATTATTTTGTCGTGAGTGTCCATAGAGAGGAAAATATCGACTCTGATGCTAATTTTACAAAGTTGGTCGAAATCTTGAACAAACTGGCCGAACATTTCAACAGAAGAATTATTGTTTCAACACACCCCAGGACAAGAAAAAAGGTAGAAACCATTGGCGTCTCTTTTAATAACAATATTGAACTCCTAAAACCACTTGGATTCTTTGACTATGTTAATCTGCAGAAAAATGCCCGTGCAGTGCTATCTGACAGCGGAACCATCAGTGAAGAGTCATCCATATTAAATTTCCCAGCTCTCAATATCCGAGAAGCCCACGAGCGGCCGGAGGGGATGGAAGAAGCCGTGGTAATGATGACTGGTCTGGAAATTGATCGAGTACTGCAAGCACTGGAAGTACTTGAATCCCAATCACGCGGCCAACAGCGAACCTTACCAATTGTTGCCGATTATAACATTCCAAACGTTTCTGAAAAGGTGTTGCGCATTATTATAAGTTATACAGATTATGTGAATCGAACGGTCTGGAAGAAATATATTTAGCCACGAATGTCACGAATTAACCCAAATTAGATCAAAAAAATTACCTTAATCCCTGTTGGTATTTGCAGTTGAGGTTTCTAAAATTGCGCATATTAATGCTTACGCAATGGTTCGATCCTGAACCGACTTTTAAAGGGTTGCTATTTGCAAAGGAGTTGGCAAAAAGAGGTCATGAAGTGGAGGTCTTGACCGGATTTCCAAATTATCCCGGTGGAAAAATTTATGACGGTTATAGCGTAAAGCTTTTTCAAAGGGAAGTTATGGATGGAATCCCTGTTTTGCGGGTTCCGCTGTATCCAAGCCATGATAACAATGCCATAAAGCGCATATTAAACTACACAAGTTTTGCATTATCAGCATCCCTTATCGGATGTTTTTTGGTAAAGAGACCAGATGTCATTTATGTATATCATCCACCGGCAACCATAGGTTTGCCCGGTTTGTTTTTGCATTTACTTCACCGCGCTCCCTTTGTTTATGATATTCAGGACCTTTGGCCAGATACACTTAAGGCGTCAGGCATGTTAGGCAATTCTGTTGCTCTTTGGATGGTTGAAAAATGGTGCCGGTTTGTATATTCGCAGGCAGCCAAAATTGTTGTTTTGTCCCCCGGCTTCAGGGAAATGTTGATCAGGCGAGGCGTGCCGGAGCATAAGATTGAGGTGATATACAACTGGTGTGAAGACAATAAAATTCAAACCACAGGGCGGAGTGAAACCCTGGCGCGCGATCTTGGCATGGCCGGGCGATTCAATGTCGTATTTGCCGGTACAATGGGAAAGACGCAGGCCCTTGATGCGGTTTTGGAGGCCGCGCGCTTATTGCGTGATAACTTACCGAAGATTCAATTTGTTTTTGTGGGCGGTGGTGTCGATGTTGATAGATTGAAAGAAAAAACAATTGAACAAGGGTTGATAAATGTTCGTTTTCTACCACGCCAGCCACCAAGCGAAATAGGTGATATTTTGAACCTGGGCGATGTGCTTCTCGTCCATTTAGGGGGTGATCCTCTTTTTAGAATCACAATACCTTCCAAGACACAGGCTTACATGGCAGCAGGACGTCCGATATTAATGGGTGTAAAAGGAAACGCTGCAGGGTTGGTGGTGAAGGCCAAGTCTGGCCTGACATGCACGCCGGAAGATCCACAGAATATAGCTGATGCTGTTAAAAAGTTTTATAATATGTCTCGTGAAGAGCTTGACCTGATGGGGCATAATGGGAAAATGTTTTATGAACAGGAATTTTCACTTCGGATCGGTGCGCGGCGATTCGAAGAAACATTTCAATCTGTTAGTGTAAGCTATTGAGATGGGCCTATGATCTACAGATTACGCAGATTAACACAGATTAAAAAGGAGCTTGAATTAATTGGGATTAAAAGGATTTTTGATCTCGTTACGTCTGTCTCATCGCTCATCATTTTGTCACCTGTTCTTGTCTTTATTGGATTTCTGGTACACCTTAAGATCGGCTCGCCTGTGTTTTTCCGGCAGGTGCGCCCGGGGCTGCATGGAAAGCCCTTTGTAATTTATAAGTTTCGCACCATGATGGACGAACGGAATGAAGAGGGGGATCTGCTGCTGGATGGAGAGCGGTTGACCCCACTGGGACGTCTTTTGCGAAAGACCAGCCTGGATGAACTGCCGGAGCTGTTTAATGTAATTAAAGGAGATATGAGCATTGTAAGGCCGAGACCTTTGCTCATGCAGTATCTGGATCGTTACACGCCCAAACAGGCCCGGCGCCACAAGGTAAAGCCTGGCATCACGGGATGGGCACAGGTCAATGGTCGGAAAGCTGGTGTTGAGACGAGAAGAGACTGAGAGATTGAAATGAAAATACGGGAAATTCTCAAACAACCTGAAGATAAGTCCTTGGAATTTAAAAAAGAAATTCCAAAAAACAGGCAGAATCTACTGAAAACAGTGGTTGCCTTTGCCAACGGAACCGGAGGACATATCTATGTTGGCGTAAATGACGACCGTACTGTAACAGGTATAAAGGAAGAGCCTTTTGACCTGGAAGAAAAGCTGTCGAGTATCATATATGATTCAATTTCACCCATCCCGAATGTCTTTTTTCAAACAGCCACCCTTGAAGATAAGGTAATTTTTATCATAAGAATTCTTCCCGGGGCAAACAAACCCTATTATTTGAAAAAACTTGGTCCGGAAGATGGTGTCTTTGTAAGGATTGGCTCAACGAACAGGAAGGCAGATTCCCAGGTTGTGGCTGAGCTGAGGAGACAAGCCCGGAATATCAGCCTTGATCAGGAGATTGATCCATCCTTTGACTGTGAGATATTAGACAGGCGGTTGCTTGACAAGTTTATTGAATCGCGTGGATTAAAAATCAAACCAACCCTTGGCTATCTGGTAAAAATCAAGGCTGCGCAGCGTTATGATCATGCGTGTCATCCAACCATTGGCGGGATACTTTTGTTTTGTTTTACTCTGCCGGATGAATATTCCTATGCAAGGTTCAGGGTTTCCCGCTTCAAGGCCGAAAACAGGGCTGAGCTAATAAACTCGACCACTATTAATGATGGTTTATTGGCGATGCCGGAAAAAATCATGGATTTTGTTCGTCTTTACATGGAAAGAAAGATAGAGATATCTGCCTTGCGAAGAAAGGAGGACTATGACATCCCTCTGCCAGCTATCAGGGAGGAAATCTTAAATGCAATCTGTCATAGAGATTACTCCATTGCAGGAGCTGACAATAAGCTTGATATTTTTTCGGACAGAATTGAAATCACAAGCCCCGGCACGCTTCCTTTAGGGATAACTCTTCAGGATTTAGGGGATGGGATATCCGAAGTCAGAAACAGGTTTATCGTAAAGATATTCCGTGAAGCATGGTATGTTGAGCAGTTAGGGACAGGCATAATGAGGATAAAGGAAGCATGCAGAACAAATGCACTGCCGGAGCCAAAATTCGAAGAAACGGGCAATTTTTTCAAAGCAACTATCTTCAGGGCCCGCTTGACCCTCTCGCCTGATTTTGAAGATGTCTTTGAGCTAATCAAGCAGGGGATCCCTTTAGGGAGCAAGGAGATAGCAGAGAATTTGAATATCCATCAGAATACAGCCCTGAAAAGACTAAGACAGCTTGAAGAAAAAGGGTTGATTCACAAACAGGGAAGCGGTCCGCGTGTGAGATATTCTGTTTGATGTGAGATCGTGTGAGAATGTGAGATAGATGTGAGATAGCGTTAAAAGGCCTCTTATGAAATACCTACATCCGAAAATCGAAATGATCCAAACGTAGGTACAGGCTTAGATATTAAGTGTGCATGCACAGTTCTTGCACAGTAGTGAAGGCTGGAAAGGCAGTTTTGAATGCATGATTCCAAACCGTATACAAATTGGGTCAAACGCCTTTTTGATCTATCGATTGCAGTTCCATTGCTGATTATTCTTTCACCTGTTCTTGTTCTCATTGGATTCCTGGTGCGAATAAGAATCGGCTCGCCTGTCCTTTTCAGACAGGTGCGGCCGGGGCTGCATGGCAAGCCTTTTGTGATATATAAATTTCGTACCATGACGGATGAGCGTGATGAAGAGGGGCATCTGCTGCTGGATGGAGAGCGGTTGACTTCTTTGGGGTGGTTTTTGCGAAAAACCAGCATGGATGAGCTGCCTGAGCTTTTTAATGTGATCAAGGGTGAAATGAGCATTGTAGGGCCGCGGCCTTTACTGATGCAATATCTGGATCGTTACACTCCTGAGCAGGCGAGGCGGCACGAGGTGAAGCCGGGGATTACAGGCTGGGCGCAGGTCAATGGACGGAATGCTATCACCTGGGAGCAGAAGTTTGAGCATGACATCTGGTATGTAGATCATCTATCCTTCTGGCTAGACATGAAAATCATTGCTCTAACTGTATGGAAGATTATAAAGCGCGAAGGAATCAATCAGCCTGGTCAGGCAACTGCGGAAGAATTCAAAAGAGCTATCCAGAAACCATGAACAGTAAAACACGATTTATAGATTGGGAATATCCTCAAATTGAGGATGGCAAGCCGACAAAATACAATTGGGTTGTTCAACATAAAGATAAATTCAAACTGGGGTTTAAGACTGATGTAGGGGCATTTACTTACATTAATGCTAAAAATGGTGTGGTGATTGAGGATTTTGTGCAGATAGGTTCGCATTGCGCGATTTATTCGGTTTCCACGATTGATGATAAAGAGGGTGAGGTTGTCTTGAAGAAAAATTGTAGGATAGGGAGCCACACCGTTGTGATGCCTGGTGTGACGATTGGTGAGAATGCAGTGGTGGGAGCAATGAGTTTTGTAAATTGCGATATTCCGGATAATTGTGTTGCTGCGGGTGTCCCTGTTAAAATCATCAAGAGCATTGATGAGGCTGAACAAATATGAGTTCAAAGATGGAAAACTAAAACCCAGAATTAACACAGATAATCAACAGAATCATTGATTAGTAATACATAATAGAGGAGGTCATATTATGCCTATTGCAAGTCAATATGCAGTCTTATCCGAGGACAGAAAAAGCCTGATTTTACCTGAGGATATTCAGAAATGGTTAAGTGGTGGAGAACGTTTTGTGGTTGTTATAGAAAATGATGAACTTATCTTAAAAAGAGCGCATGTTCAGCGGACTTTGGAAGAGATGGTCACGAAAGATAAAGCCCCTTTGTCTGATGAGAAATTAAATGAGCTTATCCACGAGAGTCGGAAATGAACTTAAATGCTGTTTTTGATACGAATCTGCTGATTTCTGGTATTCTATGGAGGGGCATTCCTTTTCAATTATTGAAATGGGCTGAAGAAGGCAGATTGCGGATCTACACAAGTCTTGAGATTTTAGACGAAGTCTAACGTGTTCTGCATTACCCTAAATTTGAGCAATATATCGACAAGCAGAAAGCTTCATCGAGGGAACTTTTTGCAAAGATTGCATCGTTGTGCACCATTATTCAGGTGGAGCAAGTCGTAAGCGGCGCGTGTTCTGATACAGATGACGAAAAATTTCTTTCTTGTTCCCTTGCTGCAAATGTGAAGGTTCTGGTTTCTGGCGATAGACATCTCCTGGATTTAAAACAATACAAATCTGTTCGTATTATGACAGCACGAGAATTTTACGAAGAAAATATCTATGAGATTACATGAGTAGTTTAAAATTAACAAAACGCATCTTCCTCTCTCCGCCTCATATGGGTGGAGAAGAAATACGGTTTGTTCGTGAGGCGTTTGAGAGCAATTATATTGCACCCTTAGGACCGCAGGTGGATGCGTTTGAGCGGGAGTTTGCCGAGTATGTGGGGGATTCCTTATGTGGTGGCGGTTTCAAGCGGGACTGCGGCCATGCATCTGGCCATGCGGCTTTTGGGTGTGGGGTCGGGGGATGAGGTGATCGCATCTTCCTTGACATTTATCGGGAGTGTGACGCCGGTTGTGTTTGAGGGGGCGGTGCCGGTGTTTATTGACTGTGATCAGGAATCGTGGAATATGGATCCGGGGTTGTTGAAGGGGGAGCTGGAGAGGTGTGAAAAGAGGGGAAACTTACCTAAGGCGGTGGTTCCTACGGATCTGTATGGGCACTGCGTTGATTATGAGCGGATATTTGAGATTTGTGGGGAATATGGTGTGCCGGTGGTGGCTGACGCGGCAGAGGCGTTAGGTGCGAAATACAAATTAGCCACAGACCCACACAGACTTACACAGACAGGCATAGACTTTTCCCCTGCGGACTTCGCAGGGGAAAAAGTGTCATCGCATACGCGAGCAGATAACCTTACAAGATATAGGCATGCGGGAGTGGGGGCAAAGGCGGCTGTTTTTTCGTTTAACGGGAATCAGATTATCACGACGTCGGGTGGGGGGATGTTGGCTTCTGATGATAATGAATTCATTGATTATGCACGCAACCTCTCTCAGCAGGCACGGGATCCGTTTCCGCATTATGAGCATACAGAGATTGGTTATAATTACCGGATGAGTAATATCCTGGCCCCGATTGGACGAGGACAGCTTAAGGTTTTGGATGAGCGGGTAAAAAGAAAAAGGGAGATATTTGATTATTATCGTGAAGCATTGGGAAATGTGCCGGGGATTGAGTTTATGCCCGAGGCTTCTTATGGAAAGTCTAACCGGTGGCTGACGGTGATTCTGATTACGCCGGAGGAGTTTGGGGCGGACAGGGAGACTGTGCGCTTGGCGCTGGAGGAGGAAAATATCGAGGCTAGGCCGGTGTGGAAGCCGATGCATCTGCAGCCTGTGTTCGATATAAAGACAAGAACTGAAGAAAAATTAGCCGCAGACACACACAGACTGACACAGACTTTTTCCCTGCGGACTTCGCAGAGGAAAAACAGTTACCGCTTTGCGGGGAAAATACAAAACAAACCATATAAGGCGAGGATGGTTGGTGGTCAGGTGGCGGAAGACTTGTTTGAGAGGGGGTTGTGTTTGCCATCCGGTACGGCGATGACGGAGGAGGATCTGGATAGAGTTGTCAAGGTGATAAGGGGCTGTAGGAAATAAGATTGGGGATTAGCCACCCCGGTTAAATGGCCCTTCGGAATTTAACTGGGTAAACAAAGGCACAAAAGCAATAAAAAACATTATTAGCCACAGACACACACAGACCGACACAGACTTTTGTCCGGCGGACCCCAGATAAACAGGCTACGCGTTTAACGGGGCAGGCTTCGCCGGACAAAAATAGTCATCGCTTCGCGAAAAGAACCCAATGTTGATGGTCTCGTAAAAAGTCAAAAAATACCGTTTTCCGCGTATTATTTTGCCGTGTTACTAACTTTCTGATTACTAATCTTCTTAAGTTGTTACCGTATGATTTTCTTTACTTTCCGATCTTCTTACAATACAATCTTACGTGAATTTACGCAAAGTAGCATTGCAAAACTGCCAGGAAACAGGAGGTAATCGTGATGGAAAACATAGCAATTTTGAAACGCACACAAGAACTTTTGGAAGAAGTTCCACTTGGTGGCAAGGATGTGGATTCAAAGGTGCGTCATTTGCTTAAGTCAGAGTATCTACGTCGCCTTAGCCAATATCGCCGTGTTGACATTTTGCTGACACAAAAATATGAGATGTCATTTGATGAATTCATATCCCGCAGGATTGTTCGTGAAAGAGGATATGGCTGGGATGTTGAGTCGGATGCTATGGAATGGGAAACAGCCATTAGTGGCATGAAAACGATGAGGCGCAATATAGAGGAATTACAGTAGGGAGGGCATGTGGAAATGCTTCTGATTGAAAAAGATTTATTCTAAGTTTGCGCTTGGCAAGTGGCACTTTGTTGGATAAACAAGAGGGGTTGTAGTGAATAGAGATTACGTTTGAGTCACCGAAATCGCTGGTGATGAGGTTACGCAAGAACAGATAGACAGGTTGTGCAACCGCTATTACTGGGCAAGGCAGTATTGCGCTGGCTATGATTTTAATTCGAGTCCGCATAGTTATAAGTATTATGGAGTGGTGGAGTTGAATGATCTGTTTGCAAGGCATGGGTTTAAGACGGAGTTTTTTGGAGATACACCCGTTGGTGATGCTTCAATGCGGCAGAGGGTGCTTAGACCGATAAAAAAGTTGGCTGTGATGTTGGGGATTATGCCTAAGACTACTGGGGGAAAGAAGTGGTTGAAGAGGATTGTGTTTGGGGGGTTGGTGGAGATGCCGGTGGAGATAGATCCGCACCCCAGTGGAATACGCTCCCCTGTCACAAGTGAATTCCACGGGGCAGGGATTACGCCCCAGAGGAATAGTCCCGACAAGTCGGGAATTCCACAGGGCAAGCAGAGTGAAAAAGATGATAAAACCTTATACAGAGGACGTTATGTTGAGCCGGATAGGATATCTTCTGAAGAGGCGAATACGAGTCATAAGGTGATTTATTGTGTAGCGATTTTGGATTAATAGCCGCAAAAAGGCGCAAAAGGCACAAATGGTTTTAAATGACAAAAGATAAAGATGGATTAGCCACAGACGCACACAGACTCACACGGACATTTATTCGGTCGACCTGACCGAATAAAAAAGAGTCATCGCTTTGCGAGGAAAAGACAGACCTGCCCGCAACGCTCTCGCTTGCGAGGCGGGCGGGGGTCGGAGGTCAGAGGACGGAGATCAGAAGACAGAAGAGAAACACAATATTCCGCAAGAATCATTGGTGGCGAGGTGGCGGAGGTCGGAGATCAAAGGACGGAGGTTTAAGAGATTGGAATGAAAATACAGGAAATCCTCAAACAACCTGAAGGAAAGACGCTGGAATTTAAGCGTGACATTTCCTCACTCAAGCCAATTCTTAGGACCCTGGTAGCCTTTGCCAACACAGCAGGAGGAATTCTTATTATAGGACGCGGAAATGACGGAACTGTCCATGGGGTACCGGAAGTGCTCCAGGCGGAAGAACGTCTGACCAATGCCATTGCTGACAGTATTCGTCCTGCGATGATGCCTGAGATTGAAATATATTCCCATAATGATAAGTCGTTGTTGATACTGCGTGTTTTTCACTGGAAAGGCCCCTTTTATTTAAAGGCCGATGGCCCAGAGAAGGGAGTGTATGTTCGCCTCGGTTCTACCAATCGTCAGGCTGGCCCTGAAATATTAGCTGAATTGCAACGTTCGATGCAAAACCGGTCTTTTGACCAGTTGCCTTGTCATGATCTATCGATAAAAGCTTTGGATATCGAAAAAGTACAGCGTGTCTTCACTGTTACAGGTCAGCAAATCGATGAAAAAAAGCTGGAGTCTTTGGGACTGCTTGTCCAGCATGCCGGGAGTCTTTCGGTGTCTAATGGCGGACTGATTCTGTTTGGCCTGGATGATGTGAGGCAACGCTATTTTCCTGATGCGAGAGTGAGTTGTGCCCGTTTTCGGGGGACGGATAAATCGGAATTTATTGATCGCATAGACATTGCCGGCAGTGTGCTTGATGCCATTGATGAGGTGCCGCGTTTTATTCGCCGTAACACACGCCTTGCCGCAAAAATCGAAAACATGCGCCGGCAAGATATTCCTGAATATCCAGAGTTGGCAATTCGTGAAATTCTGGTTAATGCCATCGGCCATGCGGATTATTCGTTGAGCGGTATGCGTATTCTAATAGGGATCTATGCAGACCGAATGGAAATACAGAATCCCGGTATGCTTCCTTTCGGCATGACGATGGAAGATCTTAAGGCTGGCGTAAGCAAGATTCGTAATCGTGTTATTGCGCGCGTATTCAGGGAAATGGGCTTGATGGAGGAATGGGGAAGCGGGTATAAACGCGTCATCCACGCATGTCAGTCCGGCGGGTATCCGGAACCTGATTGGGAGGAGCTTGGCACGGCTTTCCGGGTGATATTTCATCCGCATCCCGCAGTGCTTGAATATCCACGCGCCGATGTCCCTGTAAGTGTCCCTATAAGTGTCCCTATAAGTGATCGGCAAAGATGGTTCCTGGAGCAACTCGCAGCGGGCAAACAGATCAGAGCATCCGACCTGGCTGCCTATTGGAGCATTTCCGAGAAGACCGCAAAACGAGATATTGCAGATTTAAAAAGGAAGGGCTTGGTCGAGTTTGTCGGCGCGCCGAAGAATGGTTTTTACCGTGTAGTGCGGGAATAGTGACGAAGGCTATGAAAGAAACACAAACAGGGAAGCGGTCCGCGTGTGAGATATTCTGTTTGATGTGAGATCGTGTGAGAATGTGAGATAGATGTGAGATAGATCCGCAGATTACGCAGACTTGTCCGCCTGGAGGATTAACGCAGATTTTTTGATTTAGCCACAGACTCACACAGAAACACACGGACGAAACAACATTGGGTTCTTTTCGCGAAGCGATGACTCTTTTTAGCCGAGCATGCCTGCCCCGTAAAATTCCGAAGGACTATTTAACTGGGGTCGCTCGGCTAAAATGTCTGTGTCCGTCTGTTTGGGTCTGTGGCAAAGATGAAGAAATATGGATATTAATGAACTAACATACCAGATTCGGGGAGACAGATTGGGGGTCATTATGTTGTGATTTTATTGCGGCTTTGGATGACAGGATATTGTTGTTGATAACGAAAATCGTTTAATGGTTTTGGATGTGTTAAACAGGCGGGGCAGAAACGACAGGAAGAAATAATAAATCAATGAAGATGCAATGGATCAAGGAACAGGTAGAAAAGGGAAATTATCAGCTCAAACTCCATGCGGTGGAGAGAGCTTCTATTCGAGGAATTGATCCGCTTGAGGTCAAAGAGGCGCTTGTGAACAGAGAGATCATAGAGGATTACCCAGAGGATAAGAGAGGGCATAGCTGTCTTGTTTATGGAAAGTCTCGGATTGGAAAAGATATTCATGTGCTATGTGGAAGGGCCTATGATATACTATGGATAATTACGGTATACGAACCGGATCCTGCAGAATGGGTTAACCCAAAGAAGAGGAGGGTATTTAAATGAGGTGCTTTGAGTGTGGGGGCGAGGTCATTCAAACACTCGGCTCTGTTAAAATGACGAAAAAGGACGGTAGCCTGATAATTTTTAAGGGTATTCCTGTAAGCCAATGCCGTCAATGTGGAGAGCAATATATCCCAGGGAAATGGGCCGAAAAAATAGGGGAACTGATGCGGAAGGAAGACACGTTAGTTCCACGGGAGATTATTTCAGTGCCTGTAATTGCCTTGGGCTGATAAAGGACCTACCTCTTGATTTCAGCAGACGAATCCATGACAGCGAGTTTAAAGTAATGGCCGCCCCGGTTAAATGGGGAAACTACGATTTAACAGGGCAGGCAAAAAGACGCCCCAGTACGATCTTCCGGATCTACCCCTGTACCATCTGCTGGAGCTACCCCGGTACCATCTGCCGGAGCTACGGGGCAGGCGGGGTAAACAAAAAGGCGCAAAAGGGTTTTGATCTAGAACAACAACATTCTCTGAATGTTTATGATGACTGTGCTCTTTGAACATGGGCTTTTGATCGACTTCGAATTTCCAAAGCTCGATATGAAAAAATTAACCAGGCACAAGAAAGAGAAAGGAGAAGTGTCAGGTCTTAATTCTTGACAGGGCAGGCAAGAATCACAAGAGGAGAAAATAAGGAGGCCGAAAAATGGACTGGAAAGACCGTATTAGCATTAATCCTGCTGTTTTAGTGGGCAAACCCGTTATTAAGGGGACACGTATAGCGGTAGAATTTATTATGGATTTGTTAGCACAGGGATGGAGCGAACAGAATATCCTTGAAAATTATCCTGGCATTACCCATGAAGATATTATTGCTTGTTTGAGGTATGCGGAACAGGTTCTCAAAACGGAAAGGGTCTACGCTCTCGGAACCTGAAGATGCGAATTCTCGCTAACGAAAATTTCCCGGGTCTTTCAGTGCAGGAATTGCGAAGGCTCGGACATGATGTCTTGTGGGTACGCACAGCCATGCCCGGTGCTCGCGATGATGCTATTCTGGCATGTGCGCAAACTGAAGAAAGGTTGTTAGTCACTCTGGATAAAGATTTTGGAGAGCTGGCATTTGGAATGAGGTTGCCAGCATCGTGTGGTATAGTGCTTTTCCGTATGAAGATGACAGATGCAAGGGCTGCTGCTATCAATATGGCGAAGGTATTGAATAGTCGTTCTGATTGGAATGGGAATTTTGCAGTTGTTGAAGATGACCGGATACGAATGCGGCCGATTACTACGAGCATTCTTACTTTGATTACATGAACAGGATAGCCAAAACATATTAAATTGGCCGCCCCAGTTAAATACTCCTTGCGGAATTTAACAGGGCAGGTAAAGAGGCACAAGAATCGCAAGATGGTTTAAATGATAAGAAATAAAGATGACATATTTGAGCTTTACAATATGCAGCACTTAAGTAATGTTTAAAAATGGAGGTTTTGAAATGTCTACTATGATTTCTATTGAAATACCGCGCGAGGTCATTCATGCGACTCGAATGACACCACAGGAGCTGAAACAAGAACTGAGCATCTATCTGTTTCAGCAGGGCAGACTCTCCTTCGGCAAGGCCAGGGAAATGGCCGGTATGACCGTATGGGCGTTTCAGCAATTGCTGGGGAGCAGAGAAATTCCCATTCATTATAAGGTAGAGGATTACGAGGAAGACCTGACTACACTGGGAGAACTTGGTCGATTATGAAAATTGTGTGCAACGCTTCTCCTTTAATCAACCTTGCGCGAATCGGCAAACTCGGTCTTCTTCGTGAGTTATATGAAGAGCTGATCATTCCTGAAGCGGTGTGCCTTATTGAGATTCGCTTCACCCGAAGGGAAGGATGGAACATCTCTTGCAGAAGAAGTTGCAGCTTTTGATCAAAGGCTTTTTGAATTTCTTTGGGTAGTTTATTATATTCTTTTTTGAATCGCCTGCTGAACTGGTAGGTTGTTACTTTTTTAGCCATTTTAACCCTTCCTCGGCAGACTCGAATTTGGCGGAAAGCTGATCTTTTTCGATTTCCTCATCAACATCGGCTTCCATTTTTTGCCATTCTTTTGTCCAGTACCATCCCTGCGAAGGGTCAATAAGCTTTCTGGGTTTTAATACAATTTGCCTTTCTTCCACATCCACTTCAACATAATCGCCTTTTTCAATCCCGAGAGTAATCATAATCTTCTTGGGTATACGAATCTGCCCCTGAGGGCTTATCTTCATTATTGTTGACGTTGACATAGCTTCTCCTTTAAACAATTAAACTTTTAAACTATTTTAGATGTTATTTTCTTTCCAGTCAAGCGAAATCCGCCCCAGTACGATCTGCCGGAGCTACCCCAGTTAAATAGATCAACAAAAACATTTAACGGGGCGGGCGGGGCAGGCGGGGCAGGCGCAGATTACACGGATTAGGGAACCAAAATGAGAGATGAGAGAATATACAGAATTATAGGTTGTGCGATGGAGGTGCATAAATATCTTGGATGTGGATTTA
>JAGLZA010000133.1 GCA_023131835.1 Caldifarciminota bacterium | reverse complement strand
CCTCTTTTTTATTTTTAGTTCCACTTAAATAGTTTCTATGATCTCATAAATACTATCAACACACGCACCAACCAACTCTGGATACTTATTGACAGCTGTTTTATAATCATCATCATTATCAATGAAAAACGGTTCTATCAAGATACACGGTACTTCGGTAAAACGTAAAACGTACCCCCCTCTCTGTTCTGACGATTTTCCTTTTATTCCACGATCTTTTAATCCGAGTGCTTTTACTATGTTACTCTGAAAAATCGTAGCCATTTCTTTACCTTTCTTTGACTTGTGGTAAAAAAGTGTCTCCGCCCCCATAACACGACCATTGAAAGCATTTGCATGGAAACAAATCACGAAGTCCGGATTCCACGCATTAATCTTTTCCGGTAGATCACTATATCTTTCCCGATATACAATTTTAACTTCACAACGGTCATCAATTATTGCCGCAATGCTCGTCACTAATTTTCTATTGAAATCAAACTCCGAAACGCCACAAGTTGTATTAATGGCACCGGGACTTTTTTCTGTATGTCCGATTACAAGCGCAATTTTTTGCATTATTTCTCCTTAATTTATAGAAGGTTAGATTAATCTGTTTTACAACATCGAAGCCAAAAGTGCACCATTAGCCACTGCCAACAATGGATCCTTCGCACATAATACCTTTCCGACTTCCATTGGAAAACCAACAGTTTTCAATACCTCATCAAACATCTTTACAAACCCTTTCGCTTTCGTCAATCCGCCAGCCACAACTATTGTCATTGGGTCTCTAAACATAGGTAAATCTTTCTTCTTTTTATTCAATTCATGAGAAATTGTTTGAAGAGTATAATCTATAGTAGCCCTATAATACATTGAAACAGCCTGAATGATTTTTGTTTTTGGATTATATAAATCTGTTCCGGCTTCTTTTTCCACCTGAACAAGACTAGGTGAAACATCTAAGGCGTTGGCTACAGAAGTATCTATATAGTCCCCAGATCTCCCAACAGAAAATTGAATTAACGGATCCCCCTCATGCACGATAGAGAAATTACAGAGACCGGCTCCATAAGTTACGACGGCTCCGGTTAGTTCTGATTCAACTAATTCTGATAATGCGACAGCAAAAGCTTCGTTAATTGGAGTAGCCTCAAATCCCATTTGATTAATATAAAGACTCAGCATTTCTCTATGATAAAGGATATCGAAATTCCCATCAATGGGGGCTGATGGAACAGAAAAGAAACATTTATCACCCTTCTTACCTTCACCAATTAAAGATTTTATGATAAATTTCAACATTGGTAAAGCTGCTTTATCTTTGGGTGAAATCACACCTTTGACCATAGGGCGTTCTGCTGTATCATTACGCTCTACAGCAATCTCTAAGGCATCTTTACCTACTATAATGAAAGCACCGTCTTCGTCTTCAACATAACTTACTTTTCTTTTATCCAAAGACATTTTGATACTGTTTTTATTAACTGCTGTTTTCGGTATGATCTTGTAAAAACAATCACGTTGGCTTTTAAATACTGAAACCCCGTCCTCTTCTACTATTCCTGATACGAGGGTGGAAGTACCAATATCCAGTCCGATTTTTCTACTCATTTTTTTTCTCCTTAAACTTTCCCAAGTAATTCTTTTAACTTGGTAACTTTATTTACCGTATCATCTTTTCCGGTATTACTTACTTCTTCAATTTTTATATGTGATTCTACAGATTTAAATTCCTTTTCAATTGGATCAATAAATATTGGTTTAATCTCTGGTCTATCTGAGATTGATTGTACTTCTACAGCGCGGGAGGAAATTTCTCTAAGTTGTTCTATCAAAATGTTTTT
>JAGLZA010000132.1 GCA_023131835.1 Caldifarciminota bacterium | reverse complement strand
GATTGGAACCAGAAGGGGTCGGATAGATTCTCCAATATCCTATCCTTTGGATATTCCAGAAGCATAACTTCTATCAATGCCCGCGACAGTTCCTTCATCTTTGAGAAAAGCCACCTTGGAACCTTTCCGACATGCAGAGGTAATGTTGCAGAACCAGTTTTCATAGTATTAATTTATAGCATCAAGAGAAAACGTCAACCTTTTAATTCCTCTGGTAGGAATGTGTTGGTCGGTTAGTGAAATTACTCCATAAATGGAGTAACGAGACTTATCTCGCGAAAAAGCTGGATACAGAGATAGAAGCCTATAGCAACCACCGGTAGTTTATATTTAAGGTTCTGTAGATAGACCCAGATCTTCATATAGAATTTGATGATCTTTCGGTAAAACCTCAAACATTTTTAGTGCAAGTTCTCTAATCTCCCATAGTGCTTTTCTTGATAACCGCAAGCGGAGAAAATTGCGAAGACTTCTTACATTGACAGTCATCATCAATTCTGTTTTGAAGGATTCTGGTAACAGGTATTTAACAAGGTCATTACGAAGTTTGTACTCTGAAAGGAATTTATATATATTCTTAAGATTCATAGCAGTATTTATATAATATTCCTTCAGTGTCTCTTCCGGAAGATCTGGCACCACACAATACCGCTCAACGATTATGCGGTAATCAGATAGTGCCCCAGCATTCTTTATATCTTCATCCTTTGCTATTTCCTTTAGCGTAAACCGCGTGGAACGAACGGTATAACTCGCTATCCTGTGGCGAACCAATTCCTGGAGCAGTGCTCGCGAGACACCTTCTATCTTGAATGAATAAGCACAGTGTTCAAGCACTGATTCATGCCCCAACTCAATCAATTTCGCAATCAATTTTCGGTCTCTGGTTCCCATATCATCCGATTCAGAACCGTGGGATATGCGGGCTGCGTTTACTACCTTTTGCAATGAATCATAATCCAGCAATTCAACATTCATTAATATTCAATCCCCTTTCGAGCAGATACACCCTTTTGATAATAATGTTTTATATCTTTCATCTCTGTCACGAGATCTGCCTTCTCCATCATTCTCTTTGTAGCCCCTCTGCCTGTAAGGATAATTTCCATATCAGCGGAAACCATATCAAGGATTTCAAGGACTTCTTCATCCGAAACAACTCCCAGATCGACGGCAACATTTATCTCATCAAGCAATATAATATTATACTCTCCCTGTCTTATTATCTCTCTCAAACGCTTTAGACCATTCCGGGCCATTTCAATTGCATCGTCAGTTATTTTATTAATAATAAAACCTGTCCCAAAGACCTCGACAGGGATACTTAAATCCCTGATGATAACATCTTCAGATGATTCTACATTCTTTATGAACCGTATTATAATTGGAGAAAAACCTGCACCCAGAGCCCTCATTATGAGACCTGTCCCGGCAGTAGTTTTTCCCTTCCCATTACCTGTATATATATGTATCACAATTCGATTATAGGCAGTTTTTATAATAATTCAAGGTTTGTTTTTACACACCACCCCCAATTTCCTTGCAAAGCACGCAAAGGAATATAAAACCCGCAAAAAGAATTCTATTTTGTAGGGGCGACTCGGTGAGTCGCCCCATTAAATAGTAAACATTTCACCCCGGCGTAATAGCGTTGCATTACACAGGGCAGGCAGGACAAGCCCAAAATGTAAGGGCGAAGTTCCCTCGCCCTTAATGGGTCAGGTAACCTGACCCCTACATTGTAGGAGCGGTTTTAAAAATGCAAAAATCGCGACAGGGATGTCGCCCCTACAAAAAGAATGGACAGGTGTAAGACCTGCCCTCTCATCTCTCGCAACCACCCCATTAGATAATTTCCATATCTAACGGGGTAAACAAAGGTTGTCCCTACATAAATTGATGAAACTCCAGCAGTAATACCTCTTGACATTTGTTTAAAGAATATTAAAATAATCATATGATTGATTATTTCGAAATCCTCGGAGTCAAGAAAGAGGCAGCAAAACAGGAAATTAAGAATGCCTACTATAAATTAGCAATGAAGCTTCACCCGGACCATTTAGCACCACCTTTAAGAAAATCTTTTCTATCAAAATTCCTTCGGGTAACAAGGGCATACAGGGTCCTCATAGACGATGAAAAAAAGAGGGATTATCTCCAGGAATTAGCCATGGGGACATTTATGGAGGATAGAGAACGAGAGAGAAAGGAAGCAAGAGATAAGATGTTTAATGAGGGTATAGAGTTATTGAAAAAAGACCCACATCGATCAGTAAAATATTTCAAAACGGCATATTCCTTTGAAAGGAACAATCAAGGATATAAGAGCTATTACGGACTCTCCCTTATTCTCAGTGACAGGGAAACGCAGGGCATAAAACTCTGCAGAGAAGCACTGGAAAAAGAAACAAATGCGACCAATTATTTCAACCTCGCATGTGGATTCGCAAAAATTGGAAAATACAGAAAAACTATCAACTACCTAAAGAAGACACTACAACTGGACAAGAATCATAGAGAAGCACTGGACATGCTTGAAAAACTACAGCAGAAGGTAGGAGTCAAAGGCCTTTTTCGTCGGGGCTAAAGTAATTGTCCCAATTCAAAAATTTTTTTAAAAAGAAGCCTGTCTTTATTACTTTTCTTACCCTCACTGCCGGTCTCTACATTGGGACTTATGTATCAATTAATATTCTTCTCATCACATTTCCTATATCATTAGTGCTATATATTATAACAAAAAGGGATATAATTCTCCTTGTTTTACTCACCCTGTCTACTTCTATCTATCAGGCATCAGCTATACCTGAAAAGTGGAATAGGATATTCTTCTCCGGGCTATATACAGAGAACAGGATTATAGATCCTGTATATGGAGAATTCCTGATAAAGATACCTGTGTCTCCGGGTAGTATTATCTATGGAAGTGCAAAGTATATCGAATGGGGTTCCACCCGAAAATTAGTAGAGGAGAAAATAGAAGGAACTATTCCTACAATGTTAAATGGAATATTCAGATTAAGAAGAATACTCGATGAGCGGATAACACAAGCAATCGGCGGTGACATTGGAAAAATGTGTTCTGGTATAGTTCTTGGAAAGAGGGAAGTTATACCCCGATATATGTATCGGCGATTCCAGTACTGTGGGGTTGCCCATCTTTTGGCGGTTAGTGGATTACATACAGGGATTGTCTTCGCCATAATATTTATGTTAGCACGAGTTATCCTTAAGAAAAGGAGAGATGCTTTAGTACTCACAGGAGTTATGGTATTACTTTATGCTCTGCTTTCAGGATTTAGAATCCCTGTCATACGAGCTACCATAATGATATGGTTCTTTATAATAGGAGAAATCAAAGAGGGTAACATCGACCCATTGAATACTCTATCTGCAGCAGGTATCCTGATCCTTTTTTTTATGCCAGGTAGTATATCATCTATAAGCTTTCAACTATCATTTGTTGCCGTTTTCAGTATTCTTGTTATGTTAAAATTATTCAGAAAACGATTATCCCGGATATCTCCTGGATGGATAAAAAACTGGCTTATATTGCCGCTCTTTGTTACTATCAGCGCCCAGATAGGGACCCTGCCTCTTGTAGCATATTATTTTGGATATATTCCACTCTTTGGAATGATATCCAATATCATCCTTATCCCTCTCGTAGGTTCTCTTATCGCAGGCGTTTTCCTCTTATGGATTCTGCCCTGTCTTTCAGGTATTGCTGGAAGCTTTGTATGGGGAGTAGGTTATCTTATGAATAGTTTTATGATAACTCTGGAAAAACTTCCCTTTGCTGTTATCAACGTTCCAAAAGGGGATTTAAGAATTCTGATTGTTTACCCTATTCTATTGTTGCCAATCCTCCCGTGGATTACAATCTCAAAGAAACGTAATGGATAGAATCAACATACTTCCCCCCATTTTTTGCCACGGTTTCTGCACTGTTTCCAGAAAGTTGTTTGTTACCCATCCACCCATCCTTTTTTTGACACTGATTTCCACTGATTGAACTGATTTTTTCTGCCACAGAGCCACTGAGGACACAGAGAAATTAATATGTTGTTTCTTCCACACCCCCACACAAGAAAAAAATGAAGGAGGAGAGAAGGAACACAGAAGGAAGTTTTATTAATTCTGATTTCTAAATCCTACATCCTAAATCCTAAAAAACTCTCGAACCCTTGATCCCTTGAACCCCCAACCTTTACTATTTGTGTTTTCAGAGAAAGAAAGGGAGAAAAAGAATTTAGTAGGGGCGCAAGCGCCATACGCCCCTACTAAAAATACCTGTTTCTTATTTTGCGGACTTGAATCGGCCTTCCAGTTTCTTCTTAACCTGTGGAAGTGTGGTATATTCCATCTCGTCGAGAGGCAGGCGGTGAGGCTCAAAGGGTCCATGGGTTCTCATATAATCTGCTACTTCATTTGCTTTCTCTCTGGCCATATCAAATGCAGGGTCATCAAAGTGATCTCTTGGACCAATCAATTTCCCATTTGCAAGTTGAAATCCTGCAGCAATGACCCTTGGAGGTCCATCAAACCTTGAAGGGGTTGCCTTCTCAAAGGGAACGGCCATAAGTGGACCGCGGTGTGAACCCCTCATCCATCCCTCAACCAGATGGGGAAAATGGAAGGGTTCGAGAATCTCCCCAACTGCAGGGAATCCATGCTGTGCTCTAACAATGAGAACCGGGTCATCCTTGCCCACATATCTACCAGCTAACAAATTCAATTTCTGGGTCGTAGAAGCAGCAACCTTCTCACCATCCTCTTCCTTTCTCACATCCTTCACACAATAGTGTTCCGTTGTTCCAATGAAGACCAACATATCATATAGTTCTTCCGGCGTTTTGAATGTAACGAATTTATCCTCATAAACATCCAGAACATTGAAGTAGAAACCATCATGCATTGCTGGGTCTATTACCAGTCCGGGTGTATTAAACGGATCGGCAAATATCTTATAGACAATAAAATTCCAGGCGCCTGGTGAGGTCTTGTCAGCCATAAAGATTACAACGGGTTCGCTCTCCCTTTCTTCAAATTCCATCTCGACAAAACCAGGACCCAAACCCTTGATATTACCGCTGAATGTCTCAGTAAGTAGATCCTGTCCAACCCCATATAGTTTGAGTTCCCTTGCCTTCTCTGTGCACTCTAAAAAGGTATTCCAGGCTAATTCATGTATCTCTTCATTGTCTTCACCTTTTTCGTGAGTCATGACAAGGTTCAGGTCATCTCCGCAACTGAGAACCTTATAGTCGATGAGCTTTTTCTGTTTCTTTGCTCTTTCCAATTCATCGGCAGCCTTCTCTTTGACTTCGGGGTGTGATGCAGAATGACCTACATATCCACCAATATCTGCTTTTACAACACTTAGGGTTATCTTCATTCTTCCTCCTTTTTATATAACGGTCCAATTGTTTTTTTATTTGAAAGTATAAGGGGTTTACTCGTTAAGTCAACCCTAACTTTTGACAATTCTTGTCCCGCTTTTGCCCTCCAGAGCTTTATCCACACAATCAACCGAGGTGATTATTACTTCTTCTCCCCCGAAACGTAAGAATTCTATAGCAGCCTTAATCTTTGGGCCCATACTCCCGGGAGGAAATTCCCCCCTATTGAGATATCCTTCTGCTTCATCTATTGATATTCTCGAAAGGGCTTTCTGGTCTTCTCTTCCAAAATTGAGATATACCTCAGGAACAGCGGTGAGGATCATCAAGAGATGCGCACCTATATCCTTTCCAAGGACACTGGATGCAAAGTCCTTGTCAATCACACCTTCAAGTCCTTCATAGGTTCCATCACAGGAAATATAGACAGGAATACCTCCACCTCCGGCAGCAATAACAATCACATTCGCCCGGAGGAATCTCTTGATAACATCCTTCTCGACGATTTCCAGAGGAATAGGTGATGGCACAACCCGCCTGTATCCTCTGCCAGCATCCTCTATCACCGTAATCCCCCGCTTTCGTAATGACTCAGCTTCTTCTTTATTTAGAAAAGGGCCAATTGGTTTTGTAGGGTTACTCCACGCAGGATCATTTCTGGATACAATAACCTGGGTTGGGATTGTTACAACATCCCTCTCGATTTTCGCTTTCTTTAGAATATTCTGAAGTGATTGTTCGATCATATAACCCATCCATCCCTCTGTAGCAGCTACTATTACTCCGAGCGGTAAATCAGGAACATCTGCATATCTGAGTCCTAACTCATTCCTTATTAGTTCATTCCCTGCCTGAGGTCCATTCCCATGGGTTATAACAATATCATATTCACGCTCAAGAAGAAATTTAACAGATTTAAGACTCTCACGAACTCTTGCAAACTGGCTATGTATATCACCAGGCGAGCCCTCTGGAAGAATTGCATTTCCTCCAAGTGCTACTACTGCAATCTTTCCCATTTAGTCAAATAATCCCTCTATTGCTCTTCTTATGGTATTATCTCCTCTTACATCAAGTTCATAGGTTACTCGTGTGTATGGCTTATTAATGTCTATCAGTTTTCCAAGATCAATTGGAGTACCAATAATCACTCCATCTACTTCTGCCTTATTGATTGTTTCCTCCAACTCTTCTATTTGACTTCTTCCATAACCCATTGCAGGAAGAACCGCACCGGTATTTTTGTACTTGTTGTAAGTTTCCTTTATTGAACCAACAGCATAGGGTCGTGGATCAACAATCTCCTCTGCTCCGTATTTTTCGGCCGCCACATAGCCGGCACCAAAACTCATCCCTCCGTGGGTTAAGGTGGGACCGTCCTCCACAACCAGAACCCTTTTGTCCTTTATTATGGCAGGATTCTTGGCTAAAATCGGTGACTTTGCCTCAATCACGAAGGCAGATGGATTATATTCCTTTATATTCTCTCTTACCAGTTTAAGTTCTTCAGGGGTTGCTGAATCTATCTTGTTTATGAGAAGAATATCGGCCATCCTGAAATTGATTTCACCAGGATAGTATTCGATCTCATGACCGGCCCTCAAGGGATCAACCAGAACTATCTGGAGATCAGAACAATAGAATGGGAAATCATTATTGCCACCATCCCACAGGATAACATCTGCTTCCTTCTCTGCTGTTTTAAGAATTTCCCCATAATCCACACCTGCAAATACGACATTCCCCATTATTAGATGAGGTTCATACTCCTCCATTTCTTCTATAGTGCATTTTGCTTCTTTCATATCATCAAGAGAGGAAAACCTCTGGACTTTCTGCGCAACCAGATCACCATAGGGCATAGGATGCCTTATTATAGAGATCCTCTTTCCCATATCCTTCAAAATGTCGGCAACATACCTTGTGGTCTGGCTCTTACCACACCCTGTTCGCACTGCACATATTGAAATAAGAGGCTTTTCGGATTTGATCTGGGTAGATTCAGGTCCAAGTATCATAAAATCTGCACCTGAAGATGATACCAGAGAAGCACGATGCATAACATACGGATATGGAACATCACTGTATGAAAACACAACTAAATCAATGGAGTTTTTCTGTATCAAAGCAGGTAATTCTTTCTCTTGATAGATAGGTATACCACCAGGATACTTCTTACCTGCCAGTTCAGCAGGGTATTTTCTACCTGCTATATCAGGTATCTGTGTTGCAGTGAACCCAATAACCTCATATTGATCATTACCTTTAAAGAAGGTATTGAAATTGTGAAAATCTCGACCAGCAGCTCCCATTATTATTACTCTTCTCTTAGCCAACTCACCCCCTTTTTTGTCTCAATACTATAATAAAACTCCACCTTGTCAAGGAATAGGGATATTCCCCATCCTCCCATTTTTTAACCACAGAGAACACAGAGGAAGCAGAACCCCACAAAACCTCTTTATTTTTAGGTGTTTTAGAGAACACAGAGGAGAAATAAAATTAGTAGGGGCGTTCAATCGAACGCCCCTACTACAGATAGGAAATTGTCGGGATTCAATCTTTTTAGGAATGTTCCTCCATCGCCTCCCTTATTCCCTTTGCTCTATAATGATATTTCATTATCCATTTAAGAAAGGGAAAGTAAAAACTGTCCCTGTGAGAAATTAAATAATCAATGCCCTTAGCCTCGACCCACTGATCAGTCCCGAAGATAGAAGTGATTAAGTAAACATAATTCTTCTTGAGATGTCGAAAAGATACCTTCTTCCCATAATCCTTCGAAAACTTAACGGCATTCTTTCCCCTCTGATAGGCTTTACTGAAAACCGATCTTAATCGAACATCTGTTTCATAGCCATCCACATGCCAGGCCTTACAACTCCGCCAGGCATAAACCGTCCTGAGTCCTATACCCTTTAATCTCCTGCCTATCTCTACATCCATATACCCCATAGTATCCCCAAAGGATTCATCAAAACCACCAATCTCCACAAACCATTTCTTCCTGACGGATACATTCTGTGTAATCAATCCTGCAAGGCAAAGCCCATCTATTAACAATGTAGGGGTTCCGTAGTCTTCAACCTTCTTTATATGTCTAACCAACCCCTGTGCAATAAGTTTATCACTCTTCTTATGTATAGCGAGATGGTCTTCTACGAATTTTCTATCCACAAGAACATCTGAATCAACAAAAATTATTACATCCCCTGATGCCTCGCTAATCCCTCTGTTTCTCGCTATTGGTTGCCCCAATTTCTTCTCGTGTCTGATATATTTAAATCGGGTATCTTCTATTATTTCCAACATATCTTTAGTACCGTCTACTGACCCATCATCTATTACCAGGACCTCATAATCATCCTCTGTCTGATTGAGTAGTCTTTCTATACAGTGAGAAACGAGAAATTGGCGATTATGACTTACAACTATTACCGACGCCTTCATTCCTTCTTGCCTCCTCTATTCCTTTTCTTCTATAATGGTACTTTGCTATTGCCTTTAAGATTAGCCAGACAATGCCAAAATGTTTCTTACTCTGAATCATCATCCTGACAGTAGACTTCTTCTCTATCCAGCGATGGGTGCTCAGAAGGTGAGAGAGAAATAAAGCTTTCTTTATATGTGCATATCTTTCACCCTTCCTCCCCCACTTTTTTACAAAATAAAAAGCGGATGCGCCCTGTTTTTTCCATTTTTCAAAGGTCTTTTCAAGACTACTCTCTGTTACCGGTCCATCAATATGAAAGGCCTTACATCTCCTGATCCCATACACCCATTTCAATCCCAATCCCTTAAGTTGAAAACCCATATCTACATCTTTATAACCCATAGTTGGCCCAAAATCATCAAATCCTCCTGCTAAAAGGAGCCACTTCTTCTTTACTGAAACATTCTGAGTTATAAAAGTCCTGAGGCAGAGAGCATTGGGAAGATAGAACCCATCCATTGATATTTCATTTTTGTCGCTTATATGTTTTACCATCCCCTGAAGTATAAGATTATCACTTCTTTTATGAATATTGATATGGTCTTCAATAAAATCAGGATAAACAATAACATCGGAATCAAGGAATATTATTATTTCACCATTTGCCTCCTTAACTCCTAAATTCCTCGCATAATATGGTCCCTTCCTTTCTTCAAATCGAATATAGAGAAGATTGGAGTATTTAAGAGAAGTGACATAGGATTGGGTGCCATCTGATGAGCAATCATCTATAAGTATAACCTCATAATCTGTTACAGTCTGATTAAATAAATGTGAAAGACAACATTTTATAATTGGCATTCTGTTATAGGTTGGAAGGATAATGGAAGCCTTCATCCAATACCTTCTCTTTTAAGGATATAATCTGCGATCCTTCCTGCTCCACCCCCGGGACCCATTCTTTTTAGACCCTCTATCTTCATTTCCCCTTTAAGGCTCTCATTATCCAGTATTTTCTCTATTTCATCAACAATTGTTTCCGGAATATATTCGACCAATCGAAATGCTTTACTCAGAAGTTTCTTTTGTCCAACAAGACGCCTCTTTGTTGTTTGAGCACCGGTCCCCCTGAAGGAAACAACAGGTATGCCAAGTCCTACTGCTTGTTCTGTCGCAGTCCCTGCAAGACTTATTACTAATGAAGAACCTTTTAAAATATCCACAAACGCGCCCTCAACCATATCCACATCCGCATCTATTTCATCAATGATACTTTTCATTCTACTGGAATCCACGGTATTGGAGAGTGCTACCGCAAAATGGAGATCATCTCTTTTCCTATTGAGTATCTTTATTATCTTCCCTATTCTCTTCATATTCCCGTAAGATTCCTCTCTGGAGCCTGGGAGAATTCCTATCAGGGTTTTTCCATCTGGTGGCTCAAAACGGCCCTCCGGGTCTAATTCGTCCATCATAGGATTACCAGGGAATAAGGCATCAATTCCCTTCTCTCTCATTTTGTTAGCCGTGAACTCATCGTGTGTAAACATTTTCTCTGTTAGTCTCTTAATGATAAATCTCTCGATACTTAAGTGTGGTGCCATCCAATCGGATTTGCAGGGAGCAAGAAAATATGCCTTCCTTCGGAGTGCCATCCACCCCAACAGGAGGAGTGGAACATCACCCACAACAATAACCATCCCTATACTATCTTTTATCCTATGCAGTCTCTTTATATAGGTAAATGGTATTGTAAAACAATCCACGATATCCTGAATAAATCCTTCAATACTCTTTAAAAAGAATCCGCCAGAAGGAGGTGAAGGACTACCCCCTATTACCTCTATCCCCCTTTTCCCATATTCCTTACCAAACGATATAAGAGGAAACCCTGAAATCCTTAAATCAGGACAGAACTTTTTTAGTTCTCTTGCAATAATAGCACCTGAACGATCCTCTCCATACGAATTACTCAAGATTGCAATCCTCATAATGATTGAATAATTGTGTGATAGGGATAAAATGTCAAGTCTCCCTACCCCCTTTTTAACCACAGAGGTCACTGAGAACTAAAGAGCCCCACTATTCCCCTTTAGTTTTTGTGGTTTTGAGGACACAGAGATAGTCGCTTCGCTCCATTGAAAAATGCAGATTGCAAAGTGCAAAATGCAAAATTCCTCTCCACCCAAAAGAAATATTCACCACAGAGGTCACTGAGAACTAAAGAGCCCCATTATTCCCCTTTAGTTTTTGTGGTTTTGAGGACACAGAGATAGTCGCTTCGCTCCAATTGAAAAATAGTTAAATAGTTGAATAGTCAAATAGTTAAATTGGGATCCCCCTTCCCCTCCCACTTTAGCCACGGTTTCTTCACGGTTTATTTAAAATTCCTTGTATAGAATGCAAAGAAAGTAAAAGGAATTAGTCGAATAGTTAAATGGTCGAATAGTTAATTAGGAACGAACCCAATGAACTCCACGAACCCCACGAACTCTATGAACTCAATAAACCCAGTTTTTAGCCACGGTTTTAAGACACTGTTTTATAATAGGTTACTTAATCCCCTTTTCACCCATTTTTTTGACACTGATTTCCACTGATTATACAGATTGTTTAGATATCTTGCCCTCTTCCCCAGCGAGGGTCAGGTTGGGCCCTAAATCCTAAATCCTACCTTCGACTGATGACTTTAAATTAATTTGGTTTTCACAAATTGGGTTGACTTCTGTGGTTCAGGCTTTATTATATCTCCATTATGCAAGGAGAATCCTGCGAAAGAATTTCATTCGAAAGAATTTCGTTCAATCTGCTCTTGGGGGCTCTTTTTTTCACACCAATCTCTGCGTATGTATCTATACCTTTGATGGTCTTTTCCCTTGTATTCTTCTTGATTTCCGGTAAGAGATTATCCTTTAATCTCCTGGATTATCTGCAGTTCGTCCTTCTTGGGGCATTACTTCTTTCTTCTATATTCGCAGTTTACAAAACCCACAGTTTTTATGCAGGTTGTGCCTTCCTGACTTATATCCTTGCATATTTTCTTGCAAAAGGGCTCTTTGATACAGAGAAAAGAATAAAAAGGGTAGTGAAGACACTGAGTATTCTTGTTCTGGTCGTCTCAGCAATTGGCATACTTCAGTATTTTACTCATTTTAGTCTAGTCATAAAGGATATACCAATTGTAGCACCAATAGGCTCGGATGGAAGGATAATTTCGCTTTGTTACAACACACTGATACTTGCCAGTTTCCTCGGTTTTGCACTCCCCATTCTCATTATCTTTTTCATGGAAGGTAAATTTCGAATATTCTTTGGGTTATCAGCAATCCTCGGACTAACAGCATTCTTTCTGACCCAATCAAGAGGACCAACTATAGGTTTTATCTTCGCATTATTCGTGGTTTTTATCTTGATAAGGAAAAGGGCAATAGCGGTTCTAATGGTTGTAGTCCTTATAGGTGTTGTTATACTCATTGAACCACTAAGAACGAGATTTTCAGAGACCTTCTACTGTTCTAATGATATCTCCAGGATAATTGCATACCATGCTGGTATAAGAATGTGGTTAGACCATTCTATCCTTACTGGCGTTGGGATTCACAATTTCTCTCTACTCTTTGAGGAGTACGCTTTACCAGGATATTCCTACAGAACACACTATATCCATTGTATGTATTTAAACTTCCTTGTTGATGCAGGTGTTATCGGATTCCTATCGCTAATGGCAGTATTCGGAACTGCTGTTGAATGTGCTCGTAGACTTTATAAAAACTTAAATAAAGATACTCCTACAAAATGGATAGTTGCCGGGCTGGTGGGGTCTTTCATGGGCATCATAATCCACAACCTTGTAGATAATACCATCTATGTTATGGGGCTTGGAATATTAGTCTGGATGGGTATGGGGATAATAAGTGGGGGAACTTCCACCACTACCCAGCAGAAACTTGATACTGATTTAAAGAACCCAACCCCACACCTAAAAATTTAACCGCAGATAAACGCAGATTAACGCAGAACCCATCACCACCCCTTAAATTTGTCATTCAAGAGGAACAGCCCGCCACGACACCCATTTCTTTCGCAAAGAGCGTAAAGGAAGCAAAGTCCGCCTGTCTGCCGTGCTCGGCACCCACAGGCAAAGAGAATTCTGTTTTGCACTTTGCATTTTGCAATCTGCATTTTTCAATGGAGCGAAGCGACTTGTCCTCTGCGGTTAAAAATGGTGCGTATTGTGACAAAATAAAAACTTGACTTGTAATACTCAGAATATATTATTTATTTTGAATATCTCATTGAAAAATGAATAATAAAGAAAAGGAGGTAGTATATGAGTAATGGAGCAGTAGCAGGAGGGGCGGCGGCAGCAGCAGCAGCTATTGCACAGGCGATTAAAGCCTCAGGCGCTATTGTAAAGGTAGAACCTGAAGAATTTATGAAGATAGTCTCCAGAGGTAAAAATCCCCTCATCGTAGTATCAAAAGGAGGATTCTTAAATAAAGCATTCGATTACCTCACAGGATATAAGGGTTTTGTTTTCTATACCCGTTCAGATAAGCCATTATATTTACCCGGAGACAGTGAAACTATATTGGCAAAGCAGATATGGATCCCCTCATGAGCTCTTGATATGCCATGCCAGGTGTTTCTTTGAAAAGTTTCAAGGGGGGGTAATTTTTTGTTCTTGCTTCCGGGTATAAATCAAACTTGCAACATTCATCCTTTCTGCTATATTAAAAAAGGGGATAAAAAAATGAAGAGCGATTTTGACCTAAAAAAGATACTTCTTTTGAATATAAAACTGGTTTTCCTTATTACCATTTTCATCTTTCTATTAAATTCTGCATGCACTAAAGAGCATAAAATAGTAGATCATAATTACCCGGGTCAAACCCCTACATCTCAAAAACTGGATATTATTGAGCCACCTTTCAACGCACCTCCCATACCATTAAACTTAGAGGAAGTAAGGTTGGCAACCCCATATCCGGAAACAGTCGTAAAGCGTGGGATCGAAGGTATAGTATACCTAAAACTCCTTATAAATAACCGGGGAATTGTAAAGAAGGTTGTACTTGTGAAATCCCTGGATCCTGAACTTGATGAAATAGCAATAAAGATGGTAAAACAGTTGAGATTCCGCCCTGCCGAGATTGAGAATAAACCCGTAGCAATTTGGTCATCCTTCCCATTTAAATTCACCCTTTATAAATAAAGCCTACTCCCCCTTGATTATCAAAAGTAGAAGCTCACTCCTACATCCCCTTAACAAGAATAAATTGGCTCCGAAACTAATGAGATATTCTTGAATTATTCTAAATTCATTACCATTTATCAAGTCAGGCCAGGGAATCCTGGCCTGACTATAAACTCCGCCTGCGTGGGATCTGACCGGAGGCTAACGGCAGAGAATTGAAAGCCTGAATTAGGGAAAGATCCCACGCTCCTTATAAACTACTTCTAAACGTGATAGAGCAACTATATAGGCAGCCGTCCGCCAATCGGTATTAAAATCTTCTGTCGTCTCCTTTACTCGTTTATAAGCATTAGTGATTTTCTTCTGGAGTTTGGTATCCACTTCGTCGAGTTCCCATGATTCGCTTCTCTTGTTTTGAAGCCATTCAAAGTAACTTACCATTACGCCACCTGCATTACAGAGGATGTCCGGAATCACCGAGATTTCTCTTTCTTGTAATATCTCATTCCCTATTGTATCAATGGGTCCATTTGCTCCTTCCGCAATAAGTTTGACATTCAACAACGGAGCAGTCTCTTCTGTGATTTGGTTTTCGAGAGCAGCGGGGATGAATATGTCGGCTTCAGTACTCATAAAGGTTTCATGGTCTACTTTTTCACTACCTGGAAAATTAACAACACCGCCATATTCCCTTACAAATTCGCATAATGCATCAGGGTTTAGACCATCCTGCTTGTAAATAGCACCAGTTACATCCTCGACAGCGATAAGTCTTGCACCATGCGATTTCATCAAGCGGGCTACCCATGAACCAACATTTCCGAACCCCTGGACTATATATTTGGCACTATCCAAGTCAAAATCATTATCTTTAGCCCATTCTTCGATGCAGAAGACTACTCCTTGACCTGTTGCCTTATTGCGTCCTAAGCTGCCACCAGATTCTACGGGTTTTCCAGTTACTACATGAATACAACGTTGTCGCTCTTTAGGTGGAACCATTGAGAGATAAGTATCGAGAATCCAGGCCATTATTTGGGGATTAGTGTTAACGTCTGGTGCAGGAATATCATACTCAGGGCCTATATTGTGAGCGAGGGCGAAGGTGAAACGGCGGGTGATCCTTTCTAACTCGGATAAAGAGTATTTAGATGGATCTAACCGAATCCCTCCTTTTGCACCGCCGAAGGGTATGTTGACGATTGCTGATTTCCAGGTCATCCATGTTGCGAGCGCCCTTACTTCATCTAAGTTAACCATTGGATGGTAACGAAGTCCTCCTTTAAAAGGTCCAAGGGCATTGTTATGCTGCACCCGGTAACCTGTGAATATTTCTATGCAACCATTATCCATTTTTACTGGAAAATTGACCATAATTTCATTTGTTGTGGATGCAAGAATTTTACGAACACTCTGATCGAGTGTCATTAAATCAGCTGCTTTATTGAATTGCCTTATCACATTATCATAAACACTTGGTTTTTTTAAGATACTTACTGACATTATTGCCTCCTTTTGATTTTCTTTTTAGCCTCTTGAAGAGGAGGATAGATACGTTGCTTCGAATCTCTACCATTACCTTTCGCTATATGATTAAATTATTAACAGTACTCATCACAGTGCCATACACCGCCTTCGGATTTTGGATAAGTGCAGGTTTCACGCTTTTCGCAAAGTCTGCAAAGTCCTTTATACTTGCCTGAATCTTTATCCAAAGCAGAAA
>JAGLZA010000131.1 GCA_023131835.1 Caldifarciminota bacterium | reverse complement strand
TAACGTCTTTTTATCTGGGGTATATTCGTATCCTTCGAACTCATCACATTGCAAAACTGGTCTATCCAGATCTCTATGAAATGTGCACATGGGTGCTTTTTTACAGGTAGAACAAAGCCCTCGATATTCTTTCTTCTTCTCTTCTTTGGTAGAGAGAATTCCAACACAGGATTGCTTTGTTGCTGACATTTTACTCACCTCCTTTTTTTTTATAACAAGGGATATTATTCCCTTCCTTACACCTTCACCTAAGATTTTTGGTAAATTCACATATCTTCTTTCCATTATTTCCTCCTTACAAATATCTCTTTACTTCAAATATATCTAATACAATTTCTGTGCCACAATTGGGAGAGAAGCAGGTTTTTTACCCCTCTGAATTTAGTCTACAGGATCGGCTATGGCACAACTGCTTATAAATCAAGTAGTTATTTGTAAGGATGTTTTAGGCGATTCTATTCTAATATCAGGTATGTGGCGAGTTAATATAAAATATTGGTGGAAAGATTTGAACCATCGGGTAAAATTTACCCGGTAATAGCGCTTTCTATTTTGGGTACTATTCTCTATCTTTAAGTTTGTTTCTTAACGTCTTTCTGGAAATCCCAAGGATTTTTGCTGCTTTTGTTTTATTACCACCTACGCTTTCAAGAACGTTAAGAATGTATTCAGATATTACCTCCTCTAATGTTCGATTAAGACCCTTTTCACGTAAAGCCGAGAAACGTAGAAATGAAGGTAGATCCGGGATATCTATTATCTCTCCATCGGTCATTACCAGGAGACGTTGAATGAGATTCTCTAATTCTCTCACGTTTCCTGGCCAATTATAGTTTTTCAAGACCTGTAATGCTTGACCAGAAAATCTGGGGACTGGGTTATCCAGTTCTTTGGAGAATTTTCTTATAAAATGATTAGCTAAAAGGAGAATATCGTCTCCTCTTTCCCTTAAAGGAGGTGCAGAGATGTTTATTACATTGAGGCGATAGTAAAGATCTTCGCGAAATGCGCCTTTTTTTAACAGACTTAGTAGATCTTTATTAGTTGCTGCAAGGATTCTAACGTCAACTTTTTGAGGGCGTCTGGAACCAATCATATAGATCTCTTTATCCTGAAGCACACGGAGAAGTTTTACTTGCATAGAAGGGCTGGTTTCGCTAATTTCATCGAGAAATATTGAACCACCTTCAGCGGTTTGAAAGAAACCTGCGCGGGAATCAAATGCTCCTGTAAAGGCTCCTTTGACGTATCCAAAAAGCTCGCTTTCAAGTAATTCCTCTGGAATACCTCCACAATTTATGGGAACAAACGGAGCTGATGCCCGTGGACTACTGTAATGGATAGCTCTGGCTACAAGTTCCTTACCAGTGCCGCTCTCCCCGGTAATAAGAACCGTGGCCGGAGTTTTTGCCGCTTTATCTATATCATCAAAGATTTTTCGTATGACCTCTGATTCACCAATCAAGCCGTAAACTATCGGTAGTTTCTTTCTTGGTTTGATCCGGGAAGCCTTTCGTATATGAAGTTTATCGAGTGCTTTCCGAACAGCGGAAAACAGTTCTTCATCGGTAAAAGGCTTAGCCAGATATTCTTCTGCTCCGGTCTTTACAGCTTTTACCGCACCTTCAATTGTGGCATAGCCTGTTATCATTATAACTTCGGTATCTTTATAATTTTCCCGCACGTGTTTTATCAGATCTAAACCACTAACCTTTGGCATTTTGAAATCTGTTATAACTAAGTCAACTGCTGCGGACTCGAGAAGTCTGATAGCCTCAGCTACACTTGAAGCAGTGAAAACCTGATAAGCCCTTGATAATAAATTTCTCTGCAGCATTTCAAGGGTATCGGGTGCGTCGTCCACCACGAGTATACTTTCTTTTTTAGATGGATTTTTCATCTCATTCCTTCTCCTTGTTCTTTTTTGATTTAGCGATGGGGAGCCGGACTTCAAACGTAGAGCCATGACCTACTTCGCTTTTAACTTCGATAGTCCCTCCATGTAATGTTACTATTCCGTGGACTACAGGCAACCCCAAGCCAGTTCCTTCACCAATATCCTTTGTAGTAAAGAAAGGAAGGAATATCTTATCTATAATTTTCTTGCTCATTCCCACTCCTGTGTCCTCCACAATCAGTGATATGTGGTTTTCAGTCGTTGAGGTAGTAACTTTGAGCCTACCGCCATCTGGCATAGCCTGAATTGCATTCACTACAAGATTGACAAGTACCTGATGCAGCTGAGCTGGGTCGGCTACGACCTCTGACAATTCCGGAGAAAGCGAACGTTCCAGATCTATTCCTTCCTTTTCACAACGGGATTCGAGGAAATAGAGTCCTTCTTCAACTATCTTATTGAGATTTATCGTAGCCATTTTTGTCGGCATTTGCCTGGCAAATATCAAAAGCTTTTTGACTACTTCTCTTGCGTGTAATGAAGCTTTAATTATCTTTTCGAGATCGTTCTTAACCTGTTTTGGTGTTCCATTGTATTTCTGTGAAAGTTGTGCAAATCCTAAAATGTTTGCCAGCGGCTCATTCAATTCATGAGCAACACCAGAGGCCAGTTGGCCTAAGGTTGCCAGACGATCAGCGTGCCTGAGTTGTTCCCTGAGTCTCAATCTTTCTTCCTGAACCTGTCTGCGCTCTGTGATAAGAGCAACCTCTCTTGCCACCGTGTCGATCAAATTTCGTTCTTCCTTGAGAAATGGTCCTTCGTCGAGCTCTGGTTTATCCTCTGCGTATGAAACTTCAATGACTCCTCTTTTTTCTCCGCTTATCAGGATATCTGCCATCTGCGTATGTTTTCCTACCTTGAAGCCGGATGTAGTAAAGGAACTGTTATCGAAAATGATTTGAGCTGAGGCTATTTCTGGGTATTGCCATGCAGGTGGAAGAATTTCAACGATTCCTTGTAGGATGTCCTCAGTAGATATTTCTGGTTGCTCGACAATCTTGGCTATATCATACAGACATGTAAGTTCCTTGATTCGCTCGCATAATTCTGACTGAGCATGCTGATGAGCTATAGCGAGTACAAGATTTTGAGCAAGGCTTTCGTAAAAGTCAATTTCTTTTGCCGTAAAAAAGAATTTTTGCTTACTTTTTAGTATTAAAAGCCCTGGACTGTCACTTTTAACCTCTAAGGGTATCATAGCGAGTGAATTGTGATCTTCACCTGTAGAAAAGTTGGAAATTCGATACTCAATCTCCGCATCAGAGTTTAGGAGCAAAGGGTTTTTTATATCACCGATCCAGAAACTACCGCTTTTCGAGAAGAAGGGAAGCGAAGTATTAATACCTTTAGCGAAAATAGTCCGGCATAGTCTTTCAACCCCTGACTCATCCTCGGAGCAGGGAATGCCTTTTCCCTCCTCATTTTGCACGGATGGCATATTTTCCAGGCGAAAAGAAAATTCAGGGGGTCCTTTTGCCTTACAGTGATAATATTTTGCTCCTTTCTTGAATCGCATTTCAATCTCGTCGCACTGGGAGAATTCAATTAACATCTTTGAAATTTCACGGAGAAAATCAATTAGAGGAAGGCCGCGATTTGCGTAGCGTAAGATTTTTCGAGCTACAACGCGAAAATCTTCAGCCATATTAGGATCATGAACATACGTGCTAATAGGTCTTGGCCTCCTTTTTTTCATAATATATATTGAATTTAACGGTTAAAAGAATAAAGTCAAGTATTCCATGCTCAGCCCTTGACCTTTGACAGTAGCAAAGCGTTTGTAACGTTGATTGCGTTATATGTTCGGGCGAGGAGACCTCGCCCCTACATCTATCTCAAACCGTGAAGAAACCGTGACATAAACAGCCAACAGCTTACAGCGAACAGCTATCAGCTAAGATGTATTTTTTGTGTACTTTGTCTTCTTCGTGTTTTTTTATTCGGTAGTGGTGTGGAGGGAACAAAAAATTATTCTCCTTTGTGTCCTTTGTGTCTTTGTGGTAAAGATCTGCGTTTATCTGCGGTTAAATTCTTGGGTGTGGCAATGGGATTCCAACACCCTATTCACTTTTGAGTCTGTAAATATTTCTCCAATCCCTGGATAACCCTTAATGAAAAGCCCCCCTTTTCTCCATTTTTGATCTCTCGAAGAACTCTTTCCGGGTCTTTGGGAATCCTATATTTCCTGTTTGGTGTGATGGCTGCGTTGTAAGCATCGCTTACAGCTACTATCTCTGTCTCAACACCAATATCCCTTATCCCTTTGGGATAACCACTCCCGTCTATTCTTTCATGATGGTTTTCCGCTATCTTTGCCGCTTCATTCAACCCCAATTTCCTTAATATTCTACCACTTTCTTCAGGATGAGCCTTTATCACTTCCCAATCAAGTTCATCCAGTGGTGAAATCTTGTTCAGTGAATACAGAGGTATTATAAATTTCCCTACATCATGTAACAAAGCAGATATCTCAATAAGTTGAACAGTAGACCTGTCTAAGGATAACACCCTGGCAATTCCCACCGCTGTCTCCCTCACTTCTTCTGAATGTTCAACACCCAGAAACCAATCTTTTATCTCTAATACTTTCAATAGATAAGAAAAGAGTCCCTGTTCCTTGAAAAAGGTATAAGGGTCTTGTACTTCCCCTCTACTTACAAGCAGATTATATATATAAAGACTATCTCGCATAGTCAGGGTTTCGGTCAGGGTATTCCCTGAATGCTCTGATTCCTTGAGAGAACGAATTATAAAGTCTAAACTCCCCTTTTTATCTCCTTTATGTGCTAGCATAAGGGCTTTGATTCGATAATAAGAAGGCTTTATTAGCCGCTTATTTTCCTCATCTGCGTCACTCAGGATATCATTCAGGATTCTATCTGCCATCTCTCTTTCTCCCTTCCTTACTAATAATTCGACGTTGTTCATCAAAGTAGCAACCCTCGAATATTCTGATTCAGTTACATCCAGATCCTTCGTGGAAACATCTAACATTCTCCCCAATTCTTTATCTGTCTCTTCAGAGCTTTTTGTAACTAATAATGAATCTATATAATTGTTGGATATCAATTTGTGTGCCCAGAGATATTCCTCCTTCACTACATCTTTAAATCTGTCAGGACTCAGGTTCTCTATTACGGAAACAGCCTCCCTGTACACCTCATTGGCTCGTTCATAATCATCCCGATAAAGGTGCAAAATCATGCCATAAATATTGAGGAATAAAGGAAAGTATGGGTAAAATTCCTTATCTCTTCTGAGCTTCTCACAAAAGTTTCCCACTTCTTCCTCAATACTTTTCGTAGGATATCCAGGGATAACAAACACATAGGCAAAATACATCTGCCGCCAGAACATTCTGTCATTTCCTATGCATTTATAATACTCCGCATCTGCTTTAATAATCTTATAAGATTCCAGGGGAGCCCCAAGATTCCTGAGTTCCCTCCCCACCCTAATTATATCTTGAATCTCATTTCGCTCTTTTTTTCTTACAAAACTAAGATATTCGCCGAGCCTTTCTGTAAACCCTTTAAGGTCTTTATCTAAAACCTCCCTCGGAGAGTTAAAACATTTTAGGTATTCAAGAAATGGAAGCTCCATAATATGATACTAACCCAACTTGATAGAGTAGTCAAGTGTCTTGCAGAAATTATAAGAACCAATGGTGTTCAATTGAACACCCCTACAAAATTTTTTAAATTTTATTTCCTCTCTGTGTCCTCTAAAAACACAAATAGTAAAGATTGAGGGTTCAGGGGGTCGAGGGTTCAAGGGTAATTTAGGATTTGGGATTTAGGGTTTTGAAAATTAGGATTAATTAAACTCTCTTCTGTGTACTTTCTCTCCTCTGTGTTTTTTTCTTGTGTGGTGGTGAGGTGATAACAAAAACATTATTTTTCTCTGTGTCCTTTGTGTCTTTGTGGTAAAGATCTGCGTTAATCTGCGTTTAAATTCTTGGGTGCGGGGGTTTCTTCAAATCAGTTCAATCAGTAAAAATCAGTGCCTAATTCTTTGGGGGGCAGGATTTCCTCCTCACCCAGCCATTTATGAAGCACTATATGATAGTGCTATATGTAATAGTGCTACCATTTATTTGCAGATTTTGGAGTAGCAGAGCTTGCTCTGCGCTTCTCAGAGCGCGAAACTTGTAGATGCAATTCATGAATTGCCACTACTCCCAAAAGGGGCGAGGAGACCCCGCCCCTACATCCACCGCAAATCGCGAGAGAGATGTCACTCCTACAATCGGGCAAGATATGTCTTGCCCCTACTGAGTGGTTTGGTTGTAACTCCCATTCCCTAAATCCTAAATCCTAATCCCTATATCCAAATTTAATTGACTATTTGTCAACTATTTAACTACTTTTCCTCCATGTCCTCTGTGTGGTTGTGGAAAAAAATCGGAAGGTAGACAGAAATTCACTTTAGACCTTGACAGATGGGGATTTTGTATTAATATAATAATACAATGGCGCCTTTAGACAAAATTATTTTGTGTCGGGAGTAGAAAATGGATGCTGTAGGGCAATTCTGTCGTTTCTCTGTCGGGGAGAATTACCCTTGCAGGGAGAAAAGTTATAAACTTTTAACAAAAGGAGGTATTGTGAAACCAATAAAAATTGCTGGTCTCTTGTTGGTCCTGGCAGTCATCTCTCTTTATGGTCAATCCGGCATTTCCGGATATCAGACTCGGAACGATTTTATGTTAACCCCTCCAGGAGCAATGGGATTTGGCCTTTACGGCTATGAAAACCCTGCTATACTTACCTATCTCCATCAACCTGATTTGCTATTCACCTGGTCCGATGAAACTGGGGATTGGAACGATTTCGACCAATGGGGGTTGTTTACTGCGTCACCAAACTTCGGTTTTGGTATGATTCGAAAGAGTTATCCTGAAGGAGATATAACCAACTATAAATTGTCTCTTGCTTCAGGCAATAGGAGTCAGAGTTTTGGGGTTGGTTATGGTTGGTCTAACGGTGATACTGATGCAAACATGATAACGCTCGGAACCTTACTGCGTCCGAATCAATATTTATCAATTGGTCTGATCGGGAATCTTGCAACATCTGGCGGAGACAAAGAAGGGATTGTTGACCTTGGAATTCGCCCATTTGGTAATGAGCTGGTTACCCTGTTTGGAGACTATGCTATACAAAATGAAGAAGCATTAGAAGATGCTGATTGGAGCGCTGGAGCTGCTCTGGAGGTATTGCCCGGGGTCAGAATAACAGGTCGTTATTTTGATAATAGTTCTTTTAATGTTGGTCTCAACTTCAGCTTCGGCCGTTTTGGAGTTAATACTCAGTCACATATGGATGAAAACCAGGAATACAGTCACAACACCTATGGTATCCGGATGGGTGCCTACGACAGAAACCCATTCAGAACCTCTCTTGGACGTAAGAAAAAATATGTGCAATTAGATCTTTTAGGCCCTGTTAAGTATCAACGCTACAGGCTGTTTGATAAATCAAACACCCTAGCTGATTTAATATCTATCATTGATAATGCAAAGAAGGATGAAACCGTAAGTGGAATTGCTATCAATACCTCGGGAATGGATATCAATCCTGAAATAGCATGGGAAGTTAGAGAAAGGTTGAAGGACTTCAAATCTTCCGGTAAACACGTTGTTATCTTTATTGAAAACGCCGGAACTATTGATTATTATTTTGCATCTGTTGCTGATAAGGTAGTCTTAGACCCAACCGGTAGTATCACTCTGAAGGGCTTTTTGCTGGGTCGTATGTACGTAAAAGGTACCCTGGAAAAATTAGGAATTGGCTTTAATGAATTTCGGTTCTTCAAATACAAATCAGCCGCTGAAATGCTATCCAGAGAGGATATGTCTGAGGCCGACAGGGAGCAATTGCAGGACTTGGTTGATGATTGGTACGAATTGTGGAAATCGGACATTTGTGAATCTCGAAGGTTTACTTCGGAGAGATTCGAGGAACTGGTGTGCGAAAATTTTTCACTCTTAGCTAAAGATGCTTTAGAAAAAGGACTGGTGGACACCCTGGGACGCTGGGAAGCGGTTAAAGAGATGATCAAAGATATAGAAGGAAAAGAAAACTCCCTGATTAGTCCGGATGCCATTGCAGAGTACCAATTGCCAAAGGATAATCGTTGGGGAGAACCCCCACAAATTGCTATTATTTATGCTTTAGGTGAATGTGCTATGGACAGGGGGATTACAGCTCGCAAGTTAGTGAAGGATATTGAATCTGCAACCAGGAATCCAAAAATCAAGGCAGTAGTTTTTCGTGTTGACTCACCTGGTGGCGAAATTGTGCCCTCTGATATCGTTGCGGAAGCCTTAAAAAAATGCACTGAGAAAAAACCGGTCATTGTTACTCAAGGGTTTGTGGCAGGTTCAGGAGGATACTGGATCTCTATGTACGGAGATACGATAGTTGCCGCACCAATGACTATCACAGGGTCGATCGGAGTTATCGGCGGGTGGTTTTATAATAAAGGACTCAAAGAAAAATTAGGAATGACTACTGACTTTGTGAAGAAAGGTAAACATGCAGACCTTGGCTTTGGTGTTCCATTACCCCTGATTGGCAGGTTACCTGACCGAAATTTGACTGATGAAGAACTAACTATTATGGAACATGGGATTAAGACCTATTACAAGATGTTTGTTGAGAAGGTAGCACTGGGTCGAAATAAAAAATATGAAGAGATAGATTCCATTGCACGGGGCAGAGTGTGGTCAGGTATTGATGGTAAACGTATTGGATTGGTAGATGAGTTAGGAGGACTCTGGACCGCAATTATGATTGCCAGAGAAAAGGCTGGCATACCAGAAAAACAAGAAGTAAAATTCATTGAATTGCCGGAGATAGGATTAATTAACCCGGAAATGTTCCAACCCAAATTACTTGGTGTTAAACTCGGGAGTAATGAACTCTTAGAGTATTTAAAGTTCCGCCTGGAACATAATGGGGAAGTAATGCCAATAATCCCTATAGAGGATATTGAAGCGATTATGAGATTGGGGGAAAATTAGGTTCGTTTTGAGTTAGTAGGGTTCGTGGGGTTCATAGGGCTCGTGGAGTTAAAAAGAAGTTCGATGCCCAATGTCCAAAGGCGAGAGTCGACAGTCGAAGATAGACTTTAGGAGTTAGGATTTTGGATTTAGGGCCCAACCCGACCCTCCCTCAGAAAGAGGGTAAGATATATCTTACCCCTGAAGTTCTCGGGTTTGATAAATCAAACCCCTACAAGGCGTTTACCCCGTTAGATAAAGAAATTATCTAACGGGGCGGGCTTGTAGTGGCAAGCTTCTCGCCCGTAATATCTCGCCTTATGACCCTCGCCTACTGACTTTGGACATTGGACTAATTTTGCGGGAGAACCTCTCTCAGGAATTTACCGGTATAGGATTTTTTAACTCTAACAATATCCTCTGGCGTTCCTGTGGCAACAATCTCCCCACCCTCATCTCCCCCCTCAGGGCCTAAATCTATCACCCAATCCGCGTGTTTTACAACATCCAGATTATGCTCAATCACAACCACAGTATTTCCCATATCTACCAGACGGTCAAGTACCTCGAGCAGGAGACGGATATCAAAAGCGTGTAGTCCGGTGGTAGGCTCATCCAGCAGATAGAGGGTATCCCCGGTGGCAACCTTTGAAAGTTCCTTTGCCAGTTTTACTCTCTGTGCTTCCCCTCCTGACAGAGTGGTCGCTGATTGACCAAGTTTTATATAACCCAACCCAACACCCATTAGTAATTCCAATTTCCTCTTTGCGACCGGGATTTCACCGAAGAAGTCAAGGGCTTCTTCAATCGTCATATCCAGAACCTCGGATATATTCTTACCCTTGTATTCAACCTCAAGGGTTTCCTTGTTAAATCTTTTACCTTTGCAAACATCACAGGTGATATACACATCTGGGAGGAAGTGCATTTCTATCCTCTTCAGTCCCTGTCCCTGGCAGGCTTCACATCTCCCACCCCTGACATTAAAGGAGAACCTTCCTTTATCAAAACCCCTGATCCTTGATTCAGTTAACTCGGCAAAGAACTCTCGAATAGGCGTGAATAATCCGGTATAGGTAGCAGGATTGGACCTCGGGGTTCTACCTATTGGACTCTGGTCTATGTTTATCACTTTATCAATATTCTCTATGCCTTCAATAGAAGTATGTTCCAATGGTAGATATCTGTAGCCATAAAATCTTCTTGCCAGGGCGCGATATAGTATGTCAATGAGGAGTGTACTCTTACCCGAACCAGAAACACCGGTAATACATACAAATCGGTTCAAAGGAATCTCAACATCTATATCTTTCAGATTGTTACCGGCTGCACCCATAATCTTTATACTCCTTCCCCTCTCATTTCTCCTTCTCTCTGGGACAGGTATCCTTTCCTTTCCAGAGAGATATCTACCTGTAATGGAAGAAGTATTCTTATACAAGTCTTCAGGCTTTCCTGCAAAGACTACCTCACCGCCATTAATACCTGCTCCGGGGCCAAGGTCTATAACCCAATCCGCTGCCATAATACTCTCCTGGTCATGCTCAACCATTATAACCGTATTGCCAATATCTCGTAGGGATTTCAAGGTATTTATCAACCTTAGGATATCACGTTCATGTAGACCAATTGTAGGTTCATCAAGGATATAAACGATACCAATGAGTCCGGAACCGATTTGAGTCGCAAGATGAACCCTCTGAGCCTCACCACCCGCAAGGGTTTTAGTTGGTCTATCGAGCGTAAGATAATCCACCCCAACATTTTCAAGGAAACGAAGCCGATGCAGAATTTCACCAATCAGTTCAGATGCAATCTTTTGGCGCTCATCAGGAAACTTTAGGTTTTCCATAAACTCTCTTGCCTTGCTGATATTCATCTGAACTATTTCCTTGATATTTATATCATTCACTTTGATACTTAATGCCTCTTTACGGAGTCGCGCACCATTGCAAACAGGACAGGGCTTAACCACCATATATTTCTCTATCTCATCCCTTATCCAGTCTGATTCGGTTTCCAGGTGACGTCTATTCAGATACGGTATAATACCTTCCCAACTCCCTTTACCATAAAGGATGACCTTTTTATCACCACTTTGAAGACTCTTCCAGGGTTGATTTATTGATATCTCATAGTTTCTGCTTATCCTTTCAAGTTGTCTTAATAATCTACCACTGGGTTCTCCTATAGGTGCTATTGCTCCCTCCATTATGGAGAGTAACTCATTGAAAATGATACTTGCCGGATCTACTTCCATCTCTGTTCCTATCCCCTGACATCGTTTGCAGGCACCATAGGGAGAATTAAAAGAAAATAAACGGGGCGATATCTCCGGATAACTTATCCCACAGTCGGGACAGGCAAATTTTGTTGAGAATATCTCTTCTGCCTCAGTTGAATCCTCTGCATCAACATTTCTTATTGTGAGAATACCATTGGTTTCCTTTAATGCTGCTTCAACTGAATCCGCAATTCTGCCCCTTATTTCTTTCTTCACTTTTATACGATCTACAACTATTTCGATATTATGTTTCTTATTCTTATCAAGTTCCGGAAGACCTTCTATCTCGTGCATCTCTCCGTCCACAACCACTCTTACATAACCTTTTTTTTCAATTTGGCTGAACTCACTAACAAATGACCCTTTCTTTCCACGAACAATGGGAGCAAGTATGAGGAGTCGTAAATCAGGTTTATATTCAAGTATCTGATCTACTATTTCATCTACGGTCTGAGAAGTAATACTCCTGCCACAATTATAGCAATAAGGGGTCCCCACCCGTGCAAAGAGAACCCGAAGATAATCATATATCTCTGTTACTGTAGCAACCGTTGACCTCGGATTCTTTGATAACTTCCTTTGCTCTATTGATATGGTAGGAGATAGATTGATTATTGATTCCACCTCTGGTTTGTCCATAACTCCAAGGAACTGTCGTGCGTATGCAGATAATGACTCTACATAACGACGCTGCCCCTCAGCAAAGATAGTATCAAAGGCGAGCGAAGACTTGCCAGAACCTGAAACACCAGTAATAATCACCATCTTATCTCTGGGAATTTCAAGGTCAATGCTTTTTAGATTGTGAATGGATGCTCCTTTAATCTTGATGTTTTTGTTCATATTTTTAGATAATCCTCATCGAATTATATCTATTTTCTTCATTTAAAAAATCCCTTCTTTATCTTCTTCGTCATACCATTAAAAGAAATAAGTAATTTATCTCCGTCAACTGTCTTTAAGATTCTACCTCTACCCCAGATTGGATGCTCCACCCAACCATTCCCAATCTCATCCTTCCCCCTTATTGGGATATCTCCGAATATGGTTGAACCTGGATGTGATTCTAAACCATCCACAACCTCTTTCGGTAATTCAGAGATAAATACGGAAGGTTTAAGTGTTTTTATACCCCCCCAGCCCTGACCCCGCATTTTAAAATACGATAGATAAATCTTCTCCTTTGCCCTTGTAAGACCAACATAGAACAACCGCCTCTCCTCCTCAATATTACCATCTTTAATACTCCTGTGGTGAGGAAGAATATCTTGAGATAATCCAGTGATAAAAACAACTGGAAATTCCAGACCCTTTGTATTATGCAGAGTCATCAGTGTCACACTATCATCAACATTCCATTCATCGATATCGGTCAGAAGACTGATCTCGCGGAGATAATCCTCAGGGGTTAAAAAACCCTTTTTACTCACTACATCCTTGACAGTGGACAACAATTCACGGATATTATCTATTCTGGAATCTGCCTCTACTGTATCCTCTTCCTCCAGGAGACGTAAGTAACCGGTTTTTTCAATTATTAACTCAAGAAGAACATCCACCTGATCGGTAGTCTCAAGGGATGAGATAAGAGCAACAAAATTTGAAAGCATTAAATCATCTTCTGATAGAATAGCTGTAGCCTCCCAGAGGGAAATATGCCTCTTTAATGCATAACTCTCAATCCTATCCCTTCTCATCTTACCTATACCCCTATTCGGTGTATTAAGGATTCTCGAGAAAGATACAGAATCCTTTTTATTTGTTATAAATTTGATATAAGCAAGAAGGTCTTTTATCTCCTTTCTCTGATAGAACCGTAGTCCTCCGACTATGGTGTATTGGATTCCCTCTCGTAAGAGAGCATCCTCAACTGCCCTTGATTGTGCATTGGTTCGGTAGGCAATGAGAATATCTTTCTTCCTCCTCCCCGGTAATTCTTTTTTGAGAAACCGTATAAGCATCCTTGCCTCTTCGTTCTCATCTAAAGCGGTAAAGAGCGTTAACTTACTCCCTTCATCAACGGAAGTCCAGAGGGTCTTTGTGACTCGAGAGCGGTTATGCTTAACAACAGAAGATGCGGCTCTTAAGATCATCTGAGTGGAGCGGTAGTTCCTCTGCAGTCTGTACACAGTGCTATCAGGAAATTCCTGTTCAAAATCAAGTATATTATTGATATCCGCCCCTCTGAACCCGTATATCGATTGATCGTCATCACCGACCACAAATAGATCTCTGTTCTTTTCTGATATGAGTTTGAGTATCATATATTGGGCATGATTGGTATCCTGATATTCATCCACCAATTTGTGTTTGAAACGATTATCCAATTCCTCTCTCACATTATTATTCTCTTCGAGGAGGCGATAGGTATTAAAGAGAAGGTCGTCAAAATCCATTGCATTATTCAGAAGAAGCCTTTTCTGGTATTCCGTGTATATTTCCCCAATCTCGATCTGTTCGTATCCGAACGGGGAAAAATGGTATTCATCAACCAGTCTATCCTTAAGATTGGATATAGTCCGCTGCACATAGCGGGGCACAAGTTTCTTCCCTGTGATCCTGAAATCTACCATTATACGTTTTATTAGATTTCTCTGATCATAAGCATCGTAAATGACAAAGTTAGAAGAAAAGGGAGTAAGATGGACAAATTCCCGCAAGACTCGCGCACACATTGAATGGAATGTTCCCACCCAGAGTCCCCTAAGTCCCGAAGAGACCAAATGAGCAATCCTCTCTTTCATTTCATCTGCAGCCTTATTGGTAAATGTAACAGCAAAGATACTGTACGGCAATTCTCCAAGATGATCGATTAGATACGCAACCCTATAAGTGATTACCCTTGTCTTCCCACTCCCTGCACCTGCAAGGACAAGAGCAGGTCCGCCAGAATGCTGAACAGGTGGTAATTGTTCTTTATTGAGATATTCTAAAAAACTCAAGTGAAGAATATAGGGGGTGGGAGAATCCCACCCCCTTTAATCTTTCTAGTTTGATATAACAGTGAATTCAATTCTTCTATTCAGAGCTCTCCCATCTCTGGTTGTATTGGGTGCTATGGGATTTGATTCTCCATATCCCCTTGCTGTGAGTCTTGAAGCATCAATACCATGCTGAATAAGGAATTGTCTCACCGATTGTGCCCTCGCTTCTGATAGCCTCTGGTTGTATGAAGCAGAACCCACTGCATCGGTATGTCCACTTATTTCTACCTTTACGCCCTTGTTGGCCTTGAGGACTTCCACTACCTGCTCCAGAATAAAATATCCATCAGCAGGGATAACGGATTTACCTGAAGCAAAGTTAACACCTCTGAGAATCAATTTCTTCTTTTCTTCCAGTTTCTCTATTAATTGAATATTCTTAATAGCTGTTTCTCCATCCTTAATCTCAACAGGGAAGGTCTTCTGGATATATCCATCTGAAGAAACCCTGACATTATATGTTCCAGCAGGTAATTCACCCTTGAATATTCCCTTTTCAGGATCTGAAGTTATAGATTTAAGTTTTGTTCCCAGGAGCTCAATAGTTGCTGCAAGAGGAGTCTTTTCTCTATAAGAAGTCACAGTCCCGGTAAACATTCCCTTTGGTTTCTTCTCCTTACGAAGAACAGTGCTTATATTGATCTCAGCATCAGCCTTTACAGTAACCGATGCCTCTCTTGGTACATATCCTTCTCTTGATATCTTTAGATGATAAACACCAGGAGGAAGAGATATATTAGCTGTTCCCTCCTCACCCACTCTAAATATCCCTAAAGTGGTATCTCGAAAACTTACCGTAGCAGTGAGCGGCTCATCTGTATCTATATCACGAACAGATAGTGCAATAACACCTATTTTGGGCTTTTCCTTCTTCTTTATCAAAGCACTACCGGTAGTGAAACCGACCTTAAATCTCCATTTCCCAAGGTCTTCTACCCTGCTTGTAATATTACCATCCCCTTCCCAATCAGGAACAAAATCCACATCGTTCAAAGCATAATCTACACCTATATCAAAGGTAAGATTTTCTGCGGTTATAAAGCGCAGCCCAAGGGAGGCTATAGTGGTATCAACACCAATGGTATCTGTAGGATTGGAACCTCTTGTTTCAAGTATAAAACGGGTATATTTACCAGCAGCTATTTCAAAACCTACTCCCCACTTGAACAGATCACTACGTTCCTCTTCAAGGAAATACGCACCCTGTAGGGTATCCAGAAGTGGAATCTCCTTGTTATTCCCCTTTATCTCATAACCCAAATTGAGATGGATAAAGAGGGGATATATCTCAATGTCATTTAGAAAATCGAATGAGAAATCTGCTCCGTGCTTCAGGGTAGGTTCAAAATGCTGGTCGAGACAGAGTGAATCATCTTTATCTGAATGAATTGGAGTAAATTTACCACCTATATTTCCACCTATCAGCCAGTTAACAGAATTCGTACCGTTATCGATAATTGGCAGATAGAACTTCATTCCCCCATAGAAGTCTTCATCCCCAAACATATATACATCTTCGGGTTCACTAAAGCCACCTAATTGTTCCCCTTTTCCATAGACTGTGGTTCCGGCATAAAGTTCCAGATAATCCCAAACCCCGTAGGTTATACCTATCTTGGCTTTACCAATATGATGAGAAATTTCATACTCTTCTTGTGAAGGGTATGGATGCCGAGCGTAGCTCATATGTAGATTAACCGCAAGGTTTGCCATAGGTAGAGTTCGAGCAGAGTACAGGTTGAGCGTTCCACTACCAGAACCGAACGAAGCATAGCCAGCTAATAACCAAACAAATAAAAACATTTACTCCTCCTTTTTATTCCATATTTTCTTAACAAAATCCCTGAACCGCGGATTCCCGAGCAATGCTCTATTAATAAAATAATATGACTCAACCGACGCATCGGTTTTGTATAGGCGATCGCAGAGTTCCGCACATATTCCGTATAGAAATTCTGCCAGTAGTTCAGGATTACCCTCTTTTAACCTTCTAATATCTTCTTCTCTAACCTTAAGAAGTTTAAGGTCTGTAAGTGCTTTTACATCAGCACTCCTCTTTCCTCCACTGAAGAGTCCCATTTCTCCAAAGAAATTTCCGCCCCCAAGGGTAGCCAGGGTTATATCTTTTTCTCCTCTATGAAGAACGATACTCACCTCTCCCTCAAGGATGATAAACATAAAATCCCCTTCTTCTCCTTCTTTGAATACCACCTCCCCTTTGTCAATCTTGACGAAGATAAATTCCTCTATTAAATCCTCTTTCTTCTCAAGATAATCAAATAGATTCGGACACATCTTCTTCTCCTATTTTTCTTTTGGGTCGTGCAGGGATCGAACCTGCGACCCCCGGCTTAAAAGGCCGGTGCTCTGCCTATTGAGCTAACGACCCCGTGATAAATGTAATTAATATCATCTTTTTGTCAATCCCATTGTTTTTTCACACCCCCTTTTCTTAACCACAGAGAACACTGAGCCCTTCACCTCCCTTAAGTATTGTACTTCAGAGAAAGAAGAACACACTACCCTTCCCCCCATTTTTTCAACCATAGAGGGCACAGAGATAGTCGCTTCGCTCCAATTGGGAAATAGTTAAATGGTTGAATGGATAAATAGTTAAATAGGAATCCCCTCTCCCTTCCCATTTTTAGCCACGGGTTCTTCACGGTTTTCAGAAGTCGTTTGTTACCCATCCACCAGTTTTTCCTCCCTTTCTCCTTCTGAAAACACAATGAATAAAGGGGGCTGATGGGGCTTTGCGTGCTTTGCGAGAAAAAAAATGGGGGGTAGTGTGTTATAACTTATCATTGACGATTACTCTGACTTCATCTCTTAATCGTTCAATATCCTTTAGAATCTGGCCCTGTTCCTTTTCTGCCTCCTTACAAAATTTCTCATCCTCTATGGACGAAAGATTTATTTTGACATTGAGTGCTGCTGCCCTGGCTGATGCATAGGCCATCTCACAGGCAACCCCCGCATCGCTAATCGCATTGACATTCCCTATCCTTGCTATCTTTTCGGATAATTCAATCGCCTTGAGTGTTTTTCTCATAACAGTAAGAGGCACCTCTGTTGCCTTCTTTGTAGCAACCTGGATCGCTTCACTCTTTTTTTTCTTCTGTTCTTCTGTATCCTTCTTCATTTTGAAGGCTTTCATCAATTGATTAAAAGCCTCTGTATCCTCATCACATAAGTCAAGAAATTCCTGCTTCAAGAGTTGTGCTTCCTCTGATATTTTCTCTGCTTCCTCCCAGCAATCCTTATATTTTTTCTTGCCAAACGTTAGATTGCCTACCATTGCAATCAGGCTCGCAGATAAGGACCCGGCAATAGCAGCAACCGACCCTCCACCCGGAGCAGGAGAATCCGACGATAGATCTTCTGTGAAGTCTTTGATAGATAGATCAATAAGTCTATCTGTTTCTTTGCTTATTCTGTATTCGATGATTTTGTCATCCGGATTAAATATGCTGACATCATTAAGCCCAAGGGATTTTACAGCACAGTGGATTATCTCTTTTTCAGAAGCCCCCATAGACTTGCCCTGCTTTTTTAGATAATATTTCCCTGTCTCAATCATAGCCTGTCTGGGTATCAGCCCAACCAGTTCGCTACCGGTAACACGAAGTCCCATCTCCTCGGCTTGTTTACAAATCTCATCAAATACCAGATGTGGAGGTGCTATCTTATAGTTGGTAAGGTTTATGGAAATCTGAGCGGTACCATATTCATCTACATACCATCCAATGGCCTTGGTAGCCTTGAATTTACCTGGAACTCTAACTGCATTTCCATCCTCATCCCTTATCACTTTTCCATCTTTATCTTTTTTGGGATAACCGGATTCTCTTATCGTCTTTGCAATTTTATTAGCAAGTGAACGATCCTTCGTATTTAGATTGACATTATATGCTATCAGGAATTCTCTTGCGCCTATAACTGTAGCACCAGATTTTTCGTTAAATACGGATTCACCATAATCCGGTTTCCATTCCGGGTCTTTAATCTTCTCAGAGAAACCTTCATATTCACCCTTACGAATATTGGCAAGATTCTGTCTCTTTTCTTCTTTTGCTGCTTCTTCATAAAGATAGATTGGTATTTTAAGTTCCTCTGCTACACGGGCTCCCACCTTATTGGCAATCTCAACACACTCTTCCATAGTAACATCCCTCACAGGGACAAATGGACATACATCAGTTGCACCCATCCTCGGGTGAGCCCCTTTTTGTTCTCTCATATCGAGCACCTCAGATGCTTTCTTAATTGCACGAAAAGCCGCTTCTTCAACACCTTCCGGAGAACCAACAAATGTAACAACAGTCCTGTTGGTATCTGCTCCAGGATCAACATCCAGCAACCATACTCCAGAGGTGTTTCTTATTTCGCCAATTATTGAATCAATCTTTTCTTTATCCCTACCTTCTGAAAAGTTTGGGACACATTCCACCAGCTTCATAAAGCCTCCTTTTTATATTTTCTGTTTTAATATTAAATGTTTTGATGAATATATATAGAAGCCCATACGGTTGTCAAGGTAGGAAAAACACACACAACCCCCATTTTTTAAACCGCAGATGAACGCAGAACCCAACAACCACCCATTTTAGCCACAGTTTCTTCACGGTCCCCCCTCGAATCCTATTTTTTGAAGAGGCAACCCGGCGAGTCGCCAAATGTAGGGTCAAGGCATGGAGGCTGTCTCATAATGTCATTGCGAGAGACGAAGTCCCAAAGCAATCTCATAGTTTCCCTTGCAAATAAAGAGTTTGCCGCGCTCCCTGCAGTCGCTCGCAAAGACAAAAAGGGGTTTTGAGACAGCCTCCATGTCTTGACCAGGGAGGGCTGTGGGAGCGCCCTTCCGGGCGCGATATATTATAAAATGTGGGAGCGACATCTCTGTCGCGATTTGCGGTGGATGTAGGAGCGAGGGTCCCTCGCCCAAACGCATAACACAATGAACGCAAAAAATCGTCATTGCGAGGGACGAAGTCCCGAAGCAATCTCCGGGGAGGTGTGTGGTTTAGGTTTTTGACGCTCGACGCACAACGCAATAAACGCAAAAGACTCGTCGCTTCGCTCCAATTGAAGAATGAAGATTACAGAGTGCAAAATAAAAAATGCTCTGCCCATCCCAATAACATTTACCACAACCACACCCTGATACGGTCGGTTCCTCCCTACGGGGCAAGCGGAGGACACTTTGTAAATTATTTTCCACAGAAAGTAAATTTTTTTGCACTTTTATAATGAAACAATCTATTAATCCCTTAATCCTCAATAGGTTATTTTTTTTGTTTCTGGTATGGAATTTGCATGTATATTTAATCTATAGGTAAAAATGCTAAGGCGCCTATCACTTAACGAGGTAACCAATTAAATACATCCAGCAAAGGGTGGAAAAGAAGGATTGGTATTATCCGATTGCAGTTATAATTTAAAAAATGGAGGTGTATCAAGGGTAAATAAAACATATGCTCCTTTGCCTCTTGGGAGTGGAAGAACGATAAAGAGGTGCTCCTCAAACCCTCTGGGGAGGATCAAGATGTTGAGGAAAGATTTGTAAAATAACAAAACAGGAGGTAAGATGAAATTAACAAAAAGGTTATTATTGGTAATATTGGGGATGGTGATGATCCTTCCCTTGCTTGGCATAACAGGGGCTGTGAAGGTTACTGTTGGTGGAAACTCCGCGTATGTTGGGGTCTGGATGTGGAAGTGTACAAGCTTTTCTACTAGCTGTATAGCCGATTGGGTGGGGATGTACTCTAACCCGGAGATATGGGAGCCTATTAATGTTTTCTGGCTGGATGCAGGAGCTACTTCAACAGATGCTGCAGCTTCTAGAGCGATAATGTCTATCTCTCCTACTTTTAAGGATAGGTCTTGGCACAGTGATGGCTATTATGGCTGGTTTGACTGGAGTTGGTACGGTCAGGAGTATGGTCCTTACGGTTATGGTACTTTTTCGGACGGTTCTGCTATTTTCGCTAACAACCATGGAAGGATATTTGGCGGTCATTCTCCAGGGGGTGGATGGTGGTATACGACAGGGGCTTTTAGTAGAGAGACTGGGACATTCCATAGATTCACTTCCTTTAACCAGGCGAGAACGGCAGTTAAGAATGCTATGGGAGGCGGATTTTCCTACTTGGGTTCGTATTATTTCTACAATAAAGAGAATACAAGTTCATACACAACAAAGGATCATGATGGTTACTGTTATTTCTTCTACAAAGGCACTGCGAAGGAATCTCCTGAAGTTAAATTTACCGGGAGAAGGGAGATAGCACTTACAACTGAGGAAGAGAAAAAACTTGATAATGAGTTCAAGATACTGCATTGTTCACCAAATCCCTTTACCGATAACACGCACATTAAATTTGCTGTTAAAGAGACGGATAAGGTGAGTGTCAGGATCTATAATCTTACTGGAGCATGCGTAACTACTCTTGAAGATAGTAAACTCGTCCCTGGATATTATTCATTAAGATGGGAAGGTACAGATGCAAATGGTGAGAAACTGCCTTCTGGAGTATATCTCTGTAAGGTAAGCATAGGTGATAAGGCAGAAACAACAAAGATTCAATTTGTAAGGTAAAATTGTAGGGGACGCATATACGCATATATACGTCTGCGTCCCCTCATTTTAATTCTTTGTATTTTCAGCAATAAGAGTAGGGGCGAGGTTTCCTCGCCCTCTGTGGGAGCGACATCTCTGTCGCGATTTGTGATGGATGTAGGGGCGTTCAATTGAACGCCACAAAGTCTCCTTGTAGGCACGTTTTCAACCGTGCATCTTGTATTTGCTCTTTAATTTCCTTTTTCCTAAACATATAATCGTAGAGATGAGGCAATGCCTCGTCTCTACATTTCTCATTACAAATAAATATCCCTTAACGTTTTCTGCTCCTTTTGTGAACTTAGTGAGAAACTTGGTGATAGTGTGTGCTCTCTCTTAAATTACAAAAATTAAGGGAGGTGAAGGGCTCTGTGTCCTCTGTGCCTTTGTGGTAAAATAAAGGGGGATGGGTTAAAAATCCAAAAAATCATAGATTCACCCTTTACTTTTTTTCATTTTTGCATAGTATCGTTTCTATGAATATATGTTTAATGGGTGGATGGAATACAGATTCAGGCGCTTCTCTGCATGGAGAATTGATTGGCAGGGAATGGGTAAAGTTAGGACATAACCTGAAAGTCCTTACCTTTACCAATTACGCCTTCCATGGAACCCAGATTACCGGAGAGGATGAGGATTTTGTAAACCGTTGTTTTACTGTCAGAGGCTATAACCCTCCGGAATTTGACCCTATTCCCTTCCTGACTTATGATTACGAAATACTTGTTATTGAAGACCTGGGAATGCTTCCGAAGGAGCCATTGAGAGAGATATTTCATCGCATAAAGAAAAAAGCTGCTGTGGTCAATATCATTCATGATGGTCAGTTAGCCAAAGACCCTGCTTTCTACCAATTTGAATGGGATGCTCTTACCTGTTTTGACGGAAGATACAAAAATTTCTTAGAAAAGGTATATGATCCGGATAAGATCAATATCATACCTTACCCCTGCCATCCAAATCAGAGAGGAAATAAAGAACAAGAAAGGAACAAATTGGATTTACCCCTTGATAAGAAGATAATCTTTGGATTTGGGCCTGCATCAGAGAAGATATTAAATTGTATCGAACCACTGGAAAGAATGGCAGCCGAATATCCCATTTTACTCCTTATAACAATAAAGAACAAAGATATAGCAAAGAGATTCAATAATTTGAAGAACAAAGGTAATCTCCTAGTCGAAGTAAGAGAGGAAGCACCTGATATTCATAGATTATACGATTATCTTTATGCTTCGGATCTCTTACTATTCAACAAGGAAGCACCAGCCTGGGTGGTTATCTCTTCTACTGTCTATCAATGCCTTGGCTCCGGTTGTCCCATTGTAGCCCGTGAATCGGGTTTTGTGGAAGACCTTGATAGGGAAGTCCTAAAATATTCAAATGATGAAGAACTTGAAGATAATATAAGAGCTGTATTTGAGAAGGACAATCGTTACAAAAGCTCTTTAGAAAGCGCCTATAGTTATGTAGGAAATAATTCTTCTTTAAGGGTTGCAGAGAGGTTTATTGCCCTCTTTGAATCACTTAAGAATAGGAGGTAATATGTTAAAACGATATAAAGGAAACCCGATTCTGAAACCCATTCTTAAAAACTCCTGGGAAGCACGAATGGTATTCAATACCGCTGCTATATATTTAGATAATAAGGTGCATCTTGTTTATCGCGCAAGAGGACTCGATGGAGGTGTCTCGAGATGTGGATATGCTTCAAGTTCTGATGGTTTTAATTTTGACGAGCGGCTTGACTATCCCATCTTTTCCCCTGATCCAGACAACGATTATGAATGCCTTGGTGTAGAAGACCCGAGGCTTACAAAGATTGAAGACCGAATCTATATGCTCTATACTGCTTATGGCTTTGTTCCGGGTATATCAAGAAAGGTTGCGTCAATCCAGCTGGGAATGACGTCCATCTCCGTAGACGACTTCTTGAATCACCAGTGGAATTGGGGTGAGAGAATATACCCTTTAGAAAGGGTTAATAACAAGGATGCCTTTCTCTTCCCTGAAAAGATAAACGGCAAATTTGTTTTGTACCATCGCATCTCTCCGAATATCTGGGTTTCTTATTCTGACAATCTCGAGGAATGGAAATCCGCAGAGATAGTAATGAAACCTGAGTTTGATTGGGAATATTATAAGATAGGTGCTGGAGGTCCTCCACATAAAACTGAAAAGGGATGGCTACTTGTATATCATTCAGTAGATAGCGAATTCAACTATCAACTCGCTATGGCAATGGCTGACCTTAATGACCCGACAAAGATTATATGGAGACATCCAAAACCTGTTCTCTTCCCGGAAACAGATTATGAGAAATTCGGTGAGGTTCCAAATGTAACCTTCACCTGTGGGTCAGTGGTAATAGACGGAACATTATTCGTCTATTACGGTGGTGCTGACACGGTAATAGGAATAGCAACAGCTGAGATAGAGGACATACTCAGAGAAGTAGGATAATATGAGGAAAATAGCTGGAGTATTCATATTTCCTCTCCTGCTATTCTCTGCTTCAATCAATATTCTAAAGCCCCGGCTTTCATATCCAACAATCAAGGAAGCCGGGGATAGTTTTTTTCGAAGTGATTTTAACTGATATTCAACCCTGTGGTTAAAAAAGGGGGGGGAGGGATGTGTGTTCTTCTTCTTGAATTACAGATTTAAGGAGATAGTGGTTGGGCTCTGCCTGTGGGTGCGTTCCGCACGCAGACAGGCGTTTATCTGCGTTCATCAGCGGTTTCACTAAGGATTTAGGGATTGGGATTAGATTTTATTTTTACCTAATAAACTAATTAACGAATCAACTAATACACTCTGTATTCTCTGTGTCCTCTGTGGTAAAAAAGGGGGTGAAGGGAATAATTTTTCATTTTGCAATCTGCATTTTGCAATGGAGCGAAGCGACTATCTCTGCGTTCATCAGCGGTTACAATTTTGGTAGGGTAATGGTGTGCTCCTTCTAACTTGACAAATAGTTTCTATAACCTATAATCAATTATGTCGCTAATTATACTTTTTCTAACATCAACACTCTCTATCTTATTGCCTGATGGGAATATTCTTAATGAAAAGGCAATAAGGGAGAAGAATATCAACTTACCCTATGGGGTATTGCCCTTATATGAAAGAGAAAATGGAATTAATCTATCGTTATATTCTGTATTAGATACAATAAACTACACTCAGGTAAGCCCGATTGCACAATATCAGAAAGAAGAATGGGGATTCGTCTTTGCTCCAGTGTTCCGTTATGGCTCAGAAGACATCTATCCAACAGAGAAAAAATTCGGAATCTATGCTGATGTCATTCGTGGTTCTATATTCTATAAAAAGAAGAACATTCTGCTCTCTATGGGAAAGGATATCTTCTCCATAGGAGGGTCCTTTGAGCACAATCCAGTATTATCTCCCAATATCCCATTGAATTATGTACAATTTATATATACCAATGATAACTTCTCCTTCCTCCACCTTATATCAAGATTAAGTGACTATACAGGCATTGAAAATGAATGGGCTGATAGTTCCAGCGGTATGGAAGCCACCTTCCAGAGATACCTTGGTATCCATCGCTTAGAATTCAAACCAAATAAGTCAATAGGCATTTCATTCAGCGAAATAATGCTCATTGGTGGTGAATCCTCCGGATTCCCATTTGAACTGCTTTCGCCCTTAACGCTTTATTATGCAGAACAATTTAACCAGGCAAAGAATGTCAATATCCTATGGAATTTAGACGCAAAAGCAATCTGGGGGAATTTTCTATTCTCTTTAGATTTCTTTATTGACGACTTTCAGTATGAGTCTGACCCATGGAAAGAACCGAACCATATTGGAATCTATACAGGGATTCAGGGAATTAATCTCATAAAAGAAGGAAGCCACCTGACAATCGCATATAATCTCCTCACGCGATGGACATATTGTAACTTCAGGGTTTGGCAGAGATATATTGAAAAAGATTTTCCTCTTGGAAGCCCCCTGGGCAATGACTATGATTATTCACTTCTTCGCTTTACCTACCCCCTATCCTCTTTTGATGCAGGAATGGAATTTTCCTTCCTTCGCAAGGGAGAAGGTTCAATGACTACCCCCTGGCCAGTAAATCCAGGAAGAGAAGCATCCCCTGACAATCAATTTGAGGGAACCAATTTCCTGTCGGGAATCATTGAAAAAACATCAAGGGTCTCTGTTATCTTTGGATATAAATCTCTTGTCAATATCAAAGTAGGTATTTCCTATATCCGTAACTACCATCATAAAGAGGGGGAGAAGAAAACAGAGCCTATCCTACAACTAAGAATCAATTGTCAGATATAGGAAAAGAGAGTCAT
>JAGLZA010000130.1 GCA_023131835.1 Caldifarciminota bacterium | reverse complement strand
AGTAGCAGAGCTTGCTCTGCGCTCTCTTTTTGCGCGAGACTTGTTTCGTGCCCTAATGAACGCATTAGGTAGGGGTGTATAGCGTTTGCGCCCCTACAACTCATTCTAAAATTGTAGGGGCAGGTCTTGCACCTGCCTTTTTGTAGGGGTCAGGTTCCCTGACCCGTTTGGGCGAGGAGACCTCGCCCCTACATCTATCTCAAACCGTGAAGAAACTGTGGCTAAAAAACCGAGTTTATTGAGTTTGTGGAGTTTATAGCGTTGGTGCGTAGATGCGTTAATGCGTTGGTGCGTTGAAAGCCCAGGCCCCTCATCAGAGATTGCTTTGCATAAGAAGAGCGAGGAGAAGAACTCGCAATGACTATTTGCTGGGTTCATTGAATTTGTTAGGTTCGTTCCTATTTAACTATTCAACTATTCGACTATTTAACTAATTTCCTTTGTGCCCTTTGTGTCTTTGTGGTGAATAGTATTAGGATGGGTAGGGCATTTTGCACTCTGCATTTTGCATTCTTCAATTTTCAATTGGAGCGAAGCGACTACCTTTGTGGTTAAAAAAATGTGGCCTGGTGTAAGGAAAAGTCTTGACAAACGAAGCATCTCAATTATATTTTCAAAAAAGGGGCCCGTAGCTCAGTTGGTCAGAGCGTCTGACTCATAATCAGTAGGTCGCGGGTTCGAAGCCTGCCGGGCCCATAAATAATTAAGGAGGCAAAAATAATTAAAGGGCGGATAGCTCAGTTGGTTAGAGCGCCGGTCTCACATACCGGAGGTCAGAGGTTCAAATCCTCTTTCGCCCAGAAAGTGCACATTAGTGCACTTTTTTTATGGGGTAATTTTTTAATTCTATAATAGGAGGAAATACGGAAATCAAAGAAAAGATGAATATCATGGTAGCGCTTTACCAGAAAGACAACGAGATCAGCAGACTTAAAAATCTGAAAAATGAAGTCCCGGAAAAATTAGACGGACTCAATAATGCCCTGCGGAAAATACAGGAAGAATGTGAAGAAGAAGGAAAGATTCTTGAGACGATTGATGCAAGAAGAAGGAAATTGGAACGAGAAGTAGAAGAGCAGAAATTAAATCTTGAGAACTTCAAAAAGCGAAAACAAGAAGCAAGAAGAAATGAAGAATTTTTAGCACTAAAAAGAGAGATTGAAAGGACAGAAGAAAAGATCAACCAATTAGAGGATAAATTGCTCGAAGTCTATATAGAAAAGGAAGAACAAGAAAAGATATCCAATCAGGTAAATAAGAGCCTGAAAGAAAAGGAAAAAGAAATAGAAGAACAAAGTAAATCACTTAATAAATCCCTTCAAGAATCAACAGAAGAATTAATAATAAAAGAAGATGAACGACTCAGGATTGCCGCAAGGCTCCAGGATGAAGGATTACTACGGAGGTATAACAGATTAATTGAATCACGAGGAAGTGGAATTGCCATCTTAGAAGAGCCAATATGTTCTGAATGCCATTCTACCCTGCCTCCGCAGTTATTTGCCGAGGTCAGAAAGTGTGACAAAATTCACACCTGCCATTCCTGTGGCAGAATATTGATATATAAGTGGATAGATTAGTCAAGATATTTACTGACGGTGCTTCCAGAGGTAATCCAGGACCCGCTTCTATAGGAATATTCATAACCGATGGAAATGATAAAGAAATCAAGAGAATCTCTGAATATATTGGGACCACAACCAATAATATTGCTGAATATCGAGCATTACTCAGGGCTTTAGAGGAATGCAAAAAAAGTGGATTTAAATCCGTTGAGTTCTTCACTGATAGCCAGTTGTTAGCAAATCAAATAAAAAAATTGTACAAAATCTCCAACGAAGGTCTGAAATCCTTGTATGTAAAACTGATGAGCGGATTGATGAATCTCTCCTATTGGAATATCACTCACATCCCAAGGGAGAAAAACAAGATAGCAGATTCCCTTGCAAATCAAGCACTGGATAAGAGAAAAGGATAATGCTAATTATTCTCATATCATTTATCTCCCCCAGCCTCAACAATAGTGGTGATATCTTCTATGGTTTTTATCCCTGGAGTGATTCATCATATAATTCCGATGTGTCTCTGTGGGTGCGAATAAACCTACTTGAGATAAATGCGAAAACTCATTTTTTTCTGCAATATTCCACCTATCTTGAAATGGCAGAGCAGAAGGGGAAGGTCGTTCTTGACCCTGCCTACGCAATATATTCCATAATTGGAGGATTTCAGTATTCTACTTCCCTTTATTTTTCTTCCTATATCGACCATTATTGCAGGCATATCATTGATAGAGACTTAGAAGATGGAAAGGCTGTCTTTAATGCTCTGAATTTTGTCCTATCCAATGTAAGCAATCCTGCACATAGGTTCAACAAAGATATATACTTACGACTTGCATATCTGTTTTATCCTCAGGGAATAATTGTGGATTGGCTCAACTCAAAGCCATATTATCGGCACCGCTTATTCCTTGATATAGGAAAAAAAATCACTCCATCCATCCAACTAACTCTCAAAACAGAATACACTCTATCTAACGATGAGCCAAGGAGAAAATACCATCAAATTCGTCCAGGTGTTTATTTATTTCATCAGAAAGAAAACCAAACTATATACATCTTCTTTCACTATTATCTAACAGCAAAAGACCCTCTCCATTCTCCCAATCATCTCCTACTCATAGGAACAGGGTTTTCTTTTTAATAATACCTGTCGCTTCGCTCCAATTGAGAAATAGTTAAATAGTTGAATGGATAAATAGTTAAATAGGAATTCCCATCACCGCCCCTTTTTTTGACACTGATTTGCACAGATTGAACTGATTTAAAGAATCCCCTCCACTTCCCTCAAAAAACACTGATTTTTTCATTTTTCTTTATCAGTGATTATCTGTGTTATCTGTGTCTAATTCTATGTAGATCTCAAGCAAAAGGAATTAGTTAAATAGTCAAATCATCAAATAGGAACGAACCTAACAAACTCAATGAACCCAGC
>JAGLZA010000013.1 GCA_023131835.1 Caldifarciminota bacterium | reverse complement strand
ACCACCCTTTCACCTTTTTTTAGCCGCTGATGAACGCAGAAGGAAGTTTAATTAACCCTAAATTCTAAATCCCAAATCCTAATTTAATCAACTATTTGACTATTCAACTATTTAACTATTTCTCAATTGGAGCGAAGCGATGTGTCTTTTGCGTTCATAGCGTTGGGCGTTGAAAACCCAAACCCCGCACCAGGGATTGCGAGTCGGGTTTTACGCTCGGTGGTAGACAGATATGACAAAGAAGTCCAGCGTCGTCAGTCATGAGTCGTGAGTCGAAGATAAAGACAAAGAGTTGGTCAGTTAGTCGGTTCCTCCCAGACTTCCACCAAAAATAAGAAGGGCGAAGATGTCATACTGTGCAACCACCGAGCTTGTTTACCCGTGTTTATCTGCGTTTATCTGCGGTTAAAAATGGTTGGGTAGAGAGGCATTTTGCATTTTTCACTTTGCATTTTCCAATCTTCACTGGAGCGAAGCGACTATCTCTATGTCCTTGGTGTAGTTGTGGTGAAATAAAGGATGGTAAGGATGTAGGTTGTAAGCTTTCTTGAAGTGAAAAAGCGGGACCGACGAGATTTGAACTCGCGACCTCTGGCTTGACAGGCCAGCGTTCTAACCGGCTGAACTACGGCCCCGTTTCTGTGGATAACATATAACGGAATCATTTTTTGTCAAGGTTTATTATTCCCCACACTACCCCATTTTTCTCGCAAAGCGCGCAAAGGGAATAATGCCTGTAGAGGCGACTCGGTGAGTCGCCCAATTGTAGGAGTGACTTCCAAGTCGCGATTTCAAAAATGTAGAGGCGAGGATTCCTCGCGCAAATGTAGGGGCGTTCAATTGAACGCCCCTACGAGAAAGATGTATCATTAAAGCTTACAATTACTCCATTTCCAGAGTCTGAGTGTAAAAAAATTGGGGAATAGTCAGGAGATTTTCCATTGACTTTTCTCTATGTTTTATTATAAACGGATAAATGAGATAAAAACCAATACAATCAAAATGTTCAGCAGGGAATCCAGAAGTAGTTTAAGGTATATACGACACAATGTCGGATATAAACGAGTTAGCTGAAATGGGAGTTTCAAAATGAAAGATTCGTGGAAGGTAAACCCTATTCATATCAAGCTTCTCGAAAAATTATTTAGTGATGTAGATATTGTATCTGTGGCAAATATATTAGATGCTGGATCAGGCAGAACAAGTCTAACTTTCCTGACGGATTTTTTTCCCAAGAGTAACATTACTGCGCTTGTCTATCCTGGGGATGAGAGAAAGAAGAGTGGCATTGCAGAGAGCGTTACCGCAGATAATTTCGTTCTCAAGGAGACAGATTTACATGACTTTGACACTACGCGGCAATTTGATGTTGTGTTGGCACACCTCTTGTTGGGTGAAGCAACCAAGTTTAGCAAGGAGTCGTTTGGCAAGATGCTAAATGCGCTATTTAGCATCGATACCAGTTATTTAGCGGTAGTTGATATTCTTGAGGATCCACAAGTTAATTACCGGGCATTGCTTAGGTCAATTGCGCAACACCGAATCCAGAAAATTATCTACCTGGATAAATATATAGGATTTCTTGTCAAGAAGTAATTTTTTCGCTACACTTCGTATAACATTGGCTATATGGCAAATTTAAAAAAATCCGACCCAAATCTCGATTAAAAAAGATCGAGGCTTCATATAGCCCAAGTAAAAAAAACAAGGGTTTAAGGGGTCGAGGGTAATTTAGGATTTGGGATTTAGGATTTCGGGTTTAGAAAATTAGAATTAATTAAACTCTCTTCTGTGTTCATCTGCGTTTATCTGCGGCATTATTAGGTGTTTGGTCTTAGGGTTTAGGATTTAGTAGTTAATCAGTTCAATCAGTATAAATCTGTGTTATAAAAGGGTTTGGGCTCTGGGTGGAATTTTCGACTGATGACTCTTGACTCACGACTCTCGACTCTATATTAAACCGTGAAGGAACCATGGCATAAACAGCTTACAGCGAACAGCTATCAGCTAAGATGTATTTTTTGTGTACTTTGTCTTCTTCGTGTTTTTTTGTTCGGTAGTGGTGTGGAGGGAACAAAAAATTATTCTCCTTTGTGTCCTTTGTGCCTTTGTGGTGAATTAAAGGTGGGTGGGGGGGAGGAGTTTCAGATTTCGGATGCTTCGTCCTTGAGTTTATAAAGGTAATCCAGGGCCTGTTTTGGAGACAGATCATCCGGATTCATGGAAATAATCTTATCTATTAATATATTCTTTTCATCAAATAATTTCAGGTGTCTTCTCTTTGGAGGATGCTTTCTGACTATCCTATCATCCTTTCTTAGATCTTCGAGCAGTTCCTTTGCTCTTCCGATTACCCTTTGAGGTAATCCGGCAAGACGGGCTACTTCTACGCCGTAACTTCTGTCTGATGCGCCTTTTCTCACATTCCGCAGGAATATTACTTCCTCCTCGGTTTCCTTCACCATTACATTGTAATTTACTACTTCATTATAGAATTCCTCTAATTCCGTTAGTTCGTGATAATGTGTTGCAAAAAGGACTAATGGTTTTTCGGAAAGAGAGTGAAGATATTCTACCACTGACCAGGCAATGGCAAGTCCATCATAGGTGCTTGTCCCTCTTCCTATCTCATCCAGGAGTATGAGACTCCTATCTGTAACATTGTGAAGGATGTTTGCGGTCTCGTTCATCTCTGCCAGGAATGTAGATACACCTTTTGCGAGGTCATCAGATGCCCCAATCCTTGTAAATATCCGATCAATAATACCTATTTCCGCTTCATCTGCCGGAACGAATGAACCCATCTGTGCAAGTATCACTATTTCAGCTATTTGACGGAGGTAGGTTGATTTTCCTGCCATGTTTGGACCCGTCAGGATTATAATTTTTTCATTTTCGTTCAATTTTGTATCATTTGGAATGAATTCTCCTTCTGATAGGAGAATCTCTACAACAGGATGCCTTCCATCTCTTATTGATATACCCTTTCCGTCATTTATGTTGGGACGTTTATAATTTTGTTTTAAGGCAAGTTCGGTAAATCCGGAGATTATATCTACGATACTCACAGCACTTGCTATTGATTCAAATTCCTCTATATATTTCTGAAGTTCCTTCAGTAATTCTTTGAAGAGACTATGCTCTATTTCCTTCTGTTTTTCTTCTGCGCCAAGTATTTTAGATTCAAATTCTTTTAATTCTTGTGTTGTGAATCTTTCAGCATTAGACAATGTCTGTTTTTTTATATAATTTTCGGGAACACGGGCAAGATTTGGTTTGGTAATCGTTATATAGTATCCAAAGATTGAGTTATAACCCACTTTCAGTGAATGAATCCCTGTTTCTTTCCTTTGTTTTTTCTCGTATTCCATAACCCATTTCTTAGCGTTAGAACCTAATTCTCTGACAGAGTCCAAACACTTATTGTATCCCATTCGAAAGATATCCCCTTCTGTTATCTTAACAGGTGGATCATCTACAATAGATTTATCTATGAGTTTTATCACCTTATCCATTGTTCCAATATCATTGTGCAGTTTTTGGAATATAGATGAATCAAGATCGCTTAGTATCTCATTTAAATTAGTTGAAGCAATAAGTGAATCCTTAAGGGAGATTAGATCCCTTGGGGAAGCTCTATCAGTAGAGATGCGTGCTGTAATCCGTTCAATGTCGTATATGTTCTTGAGTTGTTTCCGGATATTGTGTAATTTATCCCTTTTTGTTGTCAGTTCTTCAACTCCATTGAGTCTTTCGTTGATTTTTTCTAAATCGGTAATAGGATATAAAATCCATTTTTTTAAACCACGTCCACCCATAGAAGTGATAGTCCTATCTATTATGGAAAGGAGTGACCCCTTTTTACTACCATTTATTTTTTGTGTGATTTCGAGATTCTTGATGGTCGCTGCATCGAGAACCATTCCTTTCTCCGGGGTAAAGCAGGATAGAGCCTTTATGTGAGATAGGGTTCGCATCTGGGTAGAATGGAAGTATGAGAGAAGAGCCCCTGCTGCCCTTACACCTAAAGAATCATCAGGGAGACCAAATGCTTCAGTAGTTATGATGCCAAAGTGGTCCTTTATGGTGGTCAGTGCGTATTCTTTTTCGAACCGATATAGCTCAAGAAAGGTCTCAGGTATTCCTTCGGGAAGTGGAAAATTGATTCCCTCTGGCACTATTATTTCTCTTGGTGCAAGGCGAATTAATTCATCCACTATATTTTCTACCTCACCAGCCTGAAATTCTCCTGTTGATATATCTGAAAATGCAATGCCATACCTATCCTCTGATTCTACTACACAAGCCAGATAATTGTTGTCCTTATCCTCAAGAAGGGAAGGGCGCATTACTGTTCCTGAGGTTAATACTTCCACTACTTCCCTTCTCACCAGACCCTTTGATAGTTTTGGATCCTCGACCTGTTCACATATAGCTACCTTATAACCGGCCTTAATGAGTTTATCTATATAAGAATTTGCTGCTTTTATCGGTATACCAGCAAGGGGAACCCTTATTCCTTTCCCCATAGGTTTTGATGTCAGGGTTATATTAAGTGTTCTGGCAGCGTTTTTTGCATCTTCATAGAAGGTTTCGTAGAAGTCTCCGATATGAAAAAGCAGGATTGCATCCTTGTATTTTTTCTTTATATCAATGTATTGTTTAAGAAGTGGAGTCAAGGTTTAACTTTAATTACGAAACCGTCAAACCCATTATTTCTAAGTTCTATGAGCCATCTATCTGCTTCTGCCCTGGTAGAAAATTTGCCGGAGCAAACCTTTACATATTCACCTTTCTCAATAGTATGGGATTCTATATTACATTCCTTTAATCGTTTTAGAAATAAATCTGACCATTCTCTATCCCGATAGGCTCCCAACTGGATTGTATAAACCATTGTTGCATCAATCTGGGTGTCGCTGTTGTTTATGAGAAGGCTATCTGGTTCCTTTCTGGTGAGATCTCCTAATGTATCCACGATACTCGCAAATTCCTTGATCTTAACTGTATCCTCAATATTCTCATAGCACCTCTTTAACCAGTAACAGGCTTTTTGATAGAGAGTGGACTTGTTCCCTCTGTTGTAAATGATTTCAAGTGTGTTGATAACCTGGTCAAAGTCACCTATTAAATAATAAAACATTCCAATCCTGAAGAGGGAAGAATCAGCATAAGGTGTCTTGGGTGCATCATTGATGATTTCGCGATAATATTCAAGAGCATCAAGGGGATTTTGTGTTCTGACAGCCTTGTAATACTTGGCTTTTACGTTTTCCGTTGAGTTGAATAGTAGTAGGGTAAAAAATAATAACATTAGTATAATTCTCTATTATCTGCTTCTGTCTGGATAATCCAGTTGAATCCTATGGATGCACTTGAATTCTTGTATATATTTGTTATCTCGAGGTGCCCATAGTGTAGAGAATCCGGCCTGAAAAAATATGAACCTGTTAGTTCTATTTTTATGTCGAGGGCATAACCTGTTGCAGGTGCTACATTACCACTGCCCTCCTGGACTCCGTCGGGTGCAGATAACTCTATACGTTCCCAGGTGCTGCCCTTCTCATAGGAAAATGTGATAGAACCATAAGATGTTCCACCACTGTTGAAATCATAGTCTTCAAAATCATGATTCTGGACCTCAACAGAGCCTGTTCCCGTAATGGTGCCGGGAGCAGGAACAGGGTTGTTAACTCCACACTGGATTGAAAGTCCCAAAAGAGCCACAATTATGGCATTTCCAGGAAAATTCCTTACTTTCATTATTACACCTTGAACACTTGAATTTTTTTGTTTTGTTTAATAATCGTTGCATATCTCCAATGAATTCACATGCCCTATCTTTATCCACTTCAGTATAGGTAGATGCTATTGATGTTAGAATCTCAAGGTGATCGAGATTTAGATTTGAAGTAGATTCCGATAGGAGATCCTTTACCTTGTCCAATTCCCCTTTTTTCTTTAGTATGGATATATAGGTATTTAGAATATCCCAGTTTTCAGGGTATTCTGTGGTAAGGTTCTTCAAATAGGGCTCAAGAATGTTGAATTCTCCGCTCCTGAACATATATTCTTCAAGGGCAGGAAGTATTAAATATGCTCTTTCCGGGTCAAGTGAAATACTTTTCTGAAGATATTCTATGCCCTTTGTTTCTTCCCCTTCATTGATAAGTATCTTTCCATAAAGATAATATGCATATGGTACATCAGCCTTTAATCCTATTTTTACCAAACTCATAGCTCTATTAGCATCTTTACCTATAAGGGAAGACGCAATGGATGTAGCATAATTAGCATAATCTTTTTTATCCGTATATACCCTTTTTGCTATATTGAACGCCTTATCCCACTTTTTCAGTTTTTCATAGAGCATAAGCAGTGTTTTGCATAATTCCTTATTTCCTGGTTTTCCTTTGCTCAAGAGCTCATAAATATCAAGCGCTTTTTCCCATTGCGAGTTTTCTAAATAGTCCTTCCCAAGCGATTCTAAGACTCTCCTCTTTTCATTCTTTGTTAGGTCAGGTAGTACAGAGAGATTCTTATGTATCTTGATTGCAGAGGTTATTTGTCCCTTTTTCCGTAAGATATCTCCAAGATAAAGGTATGCCTCTGTATTTTTTGGTTCCTTCTCCATCGCTTCCCTGAGGTTCTTGATTGCAATGTCAAATTCCCCATCTATTATTGCTTCAAGTCCTTCAATGTATTTATTGTTAACTGCGTTCTTTTCGGGTCTTCGTGAGGATACAGAAAGGGCAATTAAAACGAGGGCAAAGAAAAGGATTATGCTAATAAGATATACCATTACTCTTCTTCCTCCGTTTCCTCCACTTCCTCTATTTCTTCAACTTCAACTTCTTCTTCTTCTTCCTCTTCCTCTTCCTCAAAGGGCATCGCCTTCAGGGCTTTGATCTCTCTCTCGAGTGCTCTGTTCTTCTTCGATATAGACTTCATGTGTAATCTCATCTTGATCTGGTTGACACCCGAAATGATCACTGCTATGACGATTCCAAATAATAAACTCTCAATAAGTAATAGGGTTAAAGAAATATTCTCAAATCTCCATTTCAATAGATAGAATGTTACCAGTGTGTTTCCATTCTGCGTCCCGATGATTATCCCTATGATAATGATAACTCCTGATATGAGCGTTATCAAAAAAGACATTCATACCTCCTTTTTAATTACACCAATGGGAACTCTCCCATTGATGTCATTTATTCTGACAATATATAACGAGCCGATTTTTGCAACCCCTTTTATGATAATTATTCTTCCGCTGCTATTTTTTCCGAGTTTTCCTCCCCTTTTTGCGTCTCCAACCACAAGAACCTCCATCTTCCTTCCAAGTAAATGCTTGACTTTTTCTTCAGTTATTCTGTTTTGGACTTCTATGAGACGTTGGAGACGCGCTTTCTTTAATGCTTCCTCTACCTGGTCCGGAAATAGGTTAGCAAGCGTCCTCTTTCTTTTGGAATATGCGAACATATAGGCTTGATCAAAGCCAATTTCCTTTACTGCCGTTAATGTCTTCTGATAATCATCTTCTTCCTCTCCGGGAAAACCTACGATTAGATCGGTCGTCAGGGTGAGGTCTGGCATTAACTTATGTGCCTTGCTGATTATGTCGATATAGTCCCTTAAAGCGTATCTCCTATTCATTCGCTTGAGTATTCTATCAGAGCCCGATTGAAGGGGGAGGTGAAGGTAATTAGTTATATTATCACTGTTTGCCATTACAGAAAAAAGATTGCTCGGAATATCTTCCGGATGTGATGTAAGGAAACTCAAACGCTTTATTCCTCCAATGGAAGCAACCCTTTTGAGTATTTCCGGAAAGTCAATTCCCTTATAACGATAAGCATTGATATTCTGACCTAGAAGAGTTATTTCCCTAACTCCACCGCTCGATAGGCTCTCAGCTTCTTTGATTATATCATCAGGAGGTCTGGAACGGATCTTCCCCCGCGTATATGGCACAATACAATAGGAACAAAAATAATCACACCCCCTTGTGATCGAAAGATAAGCACCTATCTTCTTGTTTTCTATAATGATATCATTGTATTCCTCATCTTTTACTTCAGGTATTAACCCTTTTTTTTCGGATTTCATCCAGTTCGCCAGATTTCTGTATGAGTCTGGTGGTGCTAGGAAGTCTACTGTGGGGTGATGGATGAGGTTGTGAATATCCTTAGCCATACATCCTATTACTCCAACAATGGTATCTGGTTTTTTTGTTTTTATATTTTTGAGGGAATTTAGTCTTCCTATAACTCTTTTTTCTGCATGTTCACGAACGGCGCAGGTGTTCAGGAGGATGAAATCTGCATCTTCCGGACTAGTCACCTCTTCAAATTTTTCTTTAGAAAGCATTGTTTTGATTATGCTTGAATCATATTTGTTCATCTGGCATCCATATGTTCGGATATAGAACTTATTCCTGAATCTCTGCATACACATACCCTTTTTCGAATCTTTTGATCTTAATTGAAACCACTCCGTCAAATTTTTCAGTATTCGGAAGGTGTATCCTGATATAATTGGGGGTTAAGGCTCTAACCCAATCCTTTCCATTGGGACTTATATCCTCGATAGTTACTCTATATCTTTTGCCAATTTGTTTCCTAATGAAATTATCTCGTTGTTTTCTACCGAGGTTTAGTAGAATTCTGCTCCTTTCTTTTTTTGTTGAGTCAGGGACCTGATCGGGAAATAAGGATGCCAGTGTATATGGTCTTTTTGAGTACCTGAAGATATGAAGATGTGAAAAATTTGCTTTTTTAATAAGTTCTACTGTATTGTTGAATTCTACATCCCTTTCTCCCGGGAATCCCACCATGAAATCTCCGGCAAGACGCACATCATCCCTTATTTTTTGTAACTCCCTTGCAATCCAGAGTGTTTTTTCTCTTGTATATGTTCTACCCATTCTTTTTAGTATTGTATTATCCCCGCTCTGTACCGAGAGGTGAAGATGTGGCATTAGATTTTCATATCGGAATAGTTCAAGGAATCTTCTGTCAATTACATTGGGCTTGATTGAGGAGAGTCGTATTCTAATATTGAATTGCAATAAATCTTTTAATAGGGTAGTAAGGTCTGTCTCGTTGTATAAATAACTCCCTATGTGTATGCCGGTAAGGATTACTTCCTTATAATTGTCAGATATCCTCTTTTTTAGATTTTTGATTACAATTTCAGGGGGTAGGGAGTGACTCTTTCCCCGGGCATACGGAACAATACAATAGGTGCAGAAATCATTGCATCCTGTCTGGATTGGTAGATATGAGCGAGTTCTATTTTGAGGAGGGTTAGAATATTTCAGTAGCCAGTCAGATTCTTCAACACAGTCAGCATCTGCAAATTCTTCAGGGAATAGTTTTCCATGACATCCTGCTATTTTTATTTCTTTGGCATACCTTTTTGCTTTTCTATATGCCTTCCTTGATTCATGTCCTGCATGTGTCGTTACCGAACAAGTATTGATATATGCGATATCAGGATTCTCCTCAAGGGGAACAACTATATCTCCATTTCTTAAATGTTCTTCTTTAATACAGCTCGTGTAGAACTGATTTATCTTACACCCAAGCGTTAAAAACGCTACCTTCATATAAATAATTTAGAACATTGTCATCTTTTGTCAATGAGGATGAGATCTGCCACCCCCTTTTTAGCCACGGTTTCTTTAAAATTTCTCGCAAAGCACGCAAAGGAATATAAAGCCCGCAAAGAGAATTCTGTTTTGTAGGGGCGTGCTATACGCCCAAAGTAGGGGCGAGGTTCCCTCGCCCTCAGTGCCTTGTCTCGCGCCTTTCTCTGAACGGAGTAGCAAAACTTGTTTCGCGTTCTTGCTGTAGGGGTCAGGTTCCCTGACCCTTGCAGGAGCGATTTCCAAGTCGCGATATTCCTCTTTTATTAAACACAAAGATAGTCGCTTCGCTCCAATTGGGAATTAGTTAAATGGTTGAATGGATAAAT
>JAGLZA010000129.1 GCA_023131835.1 Caldifarciminota bacterium | reverse complement strand
TAAAATTCTTCGGTGAGTGGAGCGGATTCTTTTATCAGTGATTATCTGTGTTATCTGTGTCTAATTCTGGGCAGATCTCCAGCAAAAGGAATTAGTTAAATAGTTGAATGGTCGAATAGTTAAATTGGAATTTCCCTTTCCCTTCTTCCCATTTTTTAACACGGAGACACAGAGAACACAAAGGAAAAATAGTTAAATAGATTATTATTAAAATGGCTAATATTGAGAACGCCTAATTAACAACTCAACTACTCAACAATTCAACTAAAGTTAAGTAGGAGCGACATTCCTGTCCCGATTATCGCGGTTTGGAGAGGCTGGGTCAAAACCCTCATTTGGTCATTGCGTGTAGGGGCAAGACATGTCTTGCCCTTCTCTTCCCTTGCGAAGCAATCTCCTCCACCCCGAGATTGCTTCACCGGGGTCGGGCAGGAAGAAGAATTCGCAATGACATTCGATTTTGGAGTAGGGGCAATTCATGAATTGCCTCTACAAGCCTGCCCTGTTAGATAATTTCATATCTAATGGGGTAAACGCCCAGAGAAGCGCAGAGCAAGCTCTGCTACTCCAAAAGGGGTTGTATCGCGGTTTTCGAAACCGCTCTTACAATGTAGGGGTCAGGGAATCTGACCCCTACAAAAATGAAACGAGGCAGTGCCTCGTCTCTACATTTTCATCAAAAGAATATCTCTTTGCACCCTTTGTGAAGAAAAATGGGGCGGGTGTAGGTTCTTACCCCTTGACTTATTGCTGCGGGATAATAGGATATGAGCGATGAAGATTGTTCTCTTTGAAGATTTGAAATATAAAAATTTCTATCCAATATCCCGAATGAGAACGGTGGGGGAGATACGAACAGGTAGATATACCCAGAAGGAACGGGCTGTGGTTGAATTTGGAGATTCGATTCTCATTCACTCAGAACGAGAGGGATTTGGTGATGACATAGAGGAAGGCAATGACACACTCTTTCTCAATGCCCGATTAAAGACTTTTTCGGGATTGAAAGATATTAAATATGGGTCTATTGTAATGAATAAGGATGAGATCGTTGCTTATCGCTTAGATAGAATCATTTCTAAAGGCGATATAGAGAAATTGAATATAACCAAACAGGCCTTTCCGCTATATGATTTTATCTGGGATGTCATTGCAAGTCTCTCCGATAGACTACTAAACGACATAAAAGATTCCCCTGAGATGGGAAAGATAGAAAGTCCTCCTGGTGATAATATCGCTATTACCGATCCAGATAAGATATATATAGGGAGTAATGTAAGGATAGAGAACGGTGTATTACTTAATTCATCGAAAGGACCAATCTATATAGATGACGACTCAGTTATAAGAGCTTCTACTGTGATAGATGGACCCGTCTTTATCGGCAAAGGTTGTCTCATTAAACCCGGGAGTCTGATAGACACTGTATCCGCCGGAGAAATAACAAAACTCTCCGGAGAGATAGAGGGTAGCATCCTCCAGGGATACGTCAATAAACAGCATTTCGGTTTCCTTGGGCATTCCTTCATAGGAGAATGGGTAAACTTAGGAGCAGGAACTACTAACTCCGACCTCAAGAATAATTACAGTAATATTCGCGTTTATCCGAAAGGGAAGGAATACGAGACCGGGATGCAATTCCTTGGACTTCTTATGGGAGATCACTGTAAAACAGCAATCAATACATCCTTCAACACTGGCACAATCGTTGAACCCTTTTGCAATATCTTTGGAAGGGAATTTTCTCCTAAATATCTTCCCCCTTTTTCCTGGTGCGGAGATAAAATTAGAGAATACAGATTGGATAAAGCAATGGATACAGCGAAATTAGTTATGAAAAGAAGAGATGTAGAAATGGAGAATAGGTATGAAAAAAGGATAATAAAACTATTCAATGAAACAAAGAGGTTAAGAAATAAAGAGCAATAAAGGAGGTAAAATGCCAGAGAAGTATCAGAATTTTATAGATGGAAAATGGGTGGATTCAGAAAGTAGAGAAACCTTTGAAAACAGAAACCCCGCGAACTGGGAAGAAATAGTCGGCGTTTTTCCGAAATCGGGTAAGGAGGATGTTGAAAAAGCGACCGAATCTGCTGTGGCACATAGAGATGAATGGGCAAATCTTCCGGTACCAGAGAGAGGACTCATACTTGGAAAAGCAGGGGATATAATGGTCGAGAAAAAGGAAAAGATCGCAAAACTTATGACACGGGAAATGGGTAAAATACTCAAGGAAACCAGGGGTGATACTCAGGAAGGTATAGATACTGCCTATTATGCCTTTGGTGAGTCGAGAAGGCTCTACGGCGTAACATCCCCCAGTGAGCTTCCAAACAAGACAATCTACACAATCGTGAAGCCAATCGGAACTGCAGGGATTATCTCCCCCTGGAATTTCCCGATGGCTATCCCGACATGGAAGATATTCCCTGCCCTTCTTATGGGAAATACTATAGTATTCAAACCAGCAACAGATACACCTGCAACGGCAACGAAATTCGTTGAGATACTCGATGAAGCAGGAGTACCAAAGGGTGTAGTGAACCTCGTGCACGGACCGGGTAGCGTTGTTGGAGAGGCAATATTAGAGCATCCGGATATAGGGGTCATAAGTTTTACTGGTTCTTCAGCTGTAGGTAGAAGGATAGCAGAGGTTGCAGGCAAAAACCTAAAGAGGGTTTCCCTTGAGTTGGGAGGGAAAAACCCGCAAATAGTTATGCCTGATGCAAATATTGAACTCGCCGTAGAAGGGGTCCTCTGGGGAGCTTTCGGGACAACAGGGCAACGCTGCACAGCAACATCCAGATTAATTCTCCATAAAGATATCCATGATGAATTCATTGATATCTTGATAAAAAAGGCTAAGGAATTAAAAATTGGTGACGGACTCTTAGAATCTTCGGATGTGGGACCCATCATAAATGAAACTCAATTAAAAAAGATACTAAACTATGTGGAAATAGGGAAGCAGGAGGGGGCGAAACTCGCCTTTGGCGGGAATCACTTAACCGGTAAGGAATACGATAAGGGCTTCTTTATGGAACCCACAATATTCACAGGAGTTGAAGCTGGCATGAGGATTGAACAGGAAGAAATATTCGGACCTGTTCTCTCTGTTATAAAGGTTTCCAGCTTTGAAGAAGCCATTGAGGTGGCAAATGATGTTGAATATGGTCTATCATCCTCAATCTATACAGCCAACCTTCAATATGCGATGGCAGCAATAGATAAACTGGAGGCAGGACTCACCTATATCAATGCACCTACCATCGGCGCAGAATGCCATATGCCATTCGGTGGATTCAAGAATACCGGTAATGGACATCGTGAAGGTGGTAAATGGCCATACGAGGTATTTGGTGAAATAAAGACCGTATATATTGATTACTCGGGTAAACTTCAAAAGGCACAGATAGATACGGATATAACTAAATAATATACTGTGTTATTCTTATTCTTAAGTGAAATAGGAATGTTTCTAAGCGGAGGGGGAACAATTTCCCCCTCCAGAGCATATTCATTCACTCTTGGAAGTGGCCTGGCGTTTGATTTTGGTGATTCAACATACGGTTATCTGGAAGTTGAAGCATTCAGATATTTCTCCCTCCCGATACTTGATTATACACCAAGGAATGCGACATCCAGGGTTAGTCATCACTCTACCAAGATATCCCTTGGCGTATCCGCAGAATTCGCCTTCCATATTTTACTCCTCAAACCTGGAATCTACTACTTTCTTCTAACTCAAAAGGTAGAGGATACCTATATTGTAGGAAATTATGAGATAAGAGATATTATACCGCTTCGGTTCAGAGGCTTTGGCGTGCAGGCCGCTATACTCTATCCAATTGGTAATAGATACAGGGTAGGTTTGCTCTTCAAGAAGGAATGGAAAACCATTCCCTCCAATGAATGTGGATTATTCTTCCGCGCTGTTTTGTAGGAATCGCCCCTACGGCTCACAAATATATCAGATATCTTAACTTGATTATAGATGCTCCTGGTACATCAAAGAACCTTTCATCACTTTCTACCGATTTTGAATAGACGAGATAGAACCAGGATTTGGGGGAAACCATCCATCGTATTAAGGGATTTATCCTGACCTGAATTAATTCCCCTTCACTCCATTGATAGGTAAACTCGGTCTTGAGTTCCGCTTCCAATAATGGGGAGAAATGATAAGTCATTTCCGGAGATGCTATTACATACATATCCTCCAGTTTTTTTGTGCTAAATAGTTCCGAAAACGCAGTTTCCTCCTCCCAGTATCCAATGAAATCTATGGAACCACCGATATAGAATCTCTGACTTGGTTTAAACATTAGATATACACCACCACGCGCTTGATAGCCAAGATGTTCAGCAAACCAGTTGAAATTATAGCCTATATAATTCCAGAGAGAAAATCCAAACATACCGGAATAACTGGAATTTATGTTAAAACTCAGCCCTCTGGAAATGAATTCGATATCCGACCCGGGCTCCATAGAACAGGATGTATCCTCATAGCTCTTTCCTATATTAGCATTACCATTTAAATTCCAACCATTCCTTAGATTTGTCCAGGAAAAGCAAAAAATACCGTATCCATAATCCTCTATCCATGGTTGCTTTCCACCACCTCCTCCAAACCCAAAACCAATATGCCTTATAGGCCCTTTATCAGGATAGAATATAGGGCATATCGCAGAAGCCACATTGATCCCCTTACTGGTAATGTAACCTATCTCATTGGCATTAAATTCCTCACCCACATTCCGAATGTTAACCGCTGCCATAAAATCCCTGGTAATCCTCTTCCATTCAAAATATTCGGCAAGATCGCTCACTTTAGAGGAATCAGCCAGAGCAATCTGGTAGACGACTTGATTGTCTCCAAAATCGGCTGCACCGTCTAATCCAATCAGTTGAACATTGCTTCCATCAGTATACTTCGCCAAATAGGAAAAACCTGCATCCAGGCCGAACGGCGTCTGCTTTACGAATCTACCAATTAGATAATTGGCTGCTTGTTCACTCTCACCAGCGCCACCCGTATTGGCAAACAATCCTGCAAACTCCATACCATTCCCCCTTGTGGTGACCTTTGCACCCAATCTTATTGGAATCTGAAGGGTATCGTCTACTATCCTGCCTATATTTCTCGAATAAAAGAAAGTGAAAGGTCCACTGCCAATATTAAAACTACCTCCTCTCTGCATATTAAACATCTCTCTACCTTTAAGAAAAAATGGCCTCTTCTCACTTAGGTACAATGCATATTGAGATAGATTAACCCTGAAAGGGTCTGCCTCTATCTGAGCATAGTCAGGATTTATGGTTACATCGATTGATGTATTTGAAGAAGGATCCCAGGATAGGTCTATTCCGGAGATGGTTCCCCATTCAGTATCATGTCGTATAGCACCAACGGGATAGAACTCAAGGAATCTACCCTTTGTTTCAGGAGATATACCTGAAATAGGTTCAAAATCCTTGATCTGAAGCCCCTTCATTTCCTCAACCTCTATCCAGTAGGCATTTTCTCTCTTCCTGCCTATCCAACGACATAATTGCAACCCCCACTCCCCTTTATTATACCGTATTGCCTTGAAGGGAATCTTCATCTCAGCAACCCACTCATTAGAACCAACCTGCGTTGCAGCCTCCCAGATACCATCATAAGAGAAATCCCAGGACCTACCTCCCATAGAGATAATTGCATCCCCCTGAGTTCCCGCGGCTGAAACCGCAAAGAAATAACACTTCCTCTTATCGCCAAAGGTGTCAAGATATAGGAATACCTTATCACCCCTGGCCTCATCCCACCCAGATATCTCTATCTTTGGCTCTACATCCTTTGAGAAACAACGAAATCCTATATATAGATTATCCTTATCAGTTAGAAGATAAACAAGGGTGGACTCAGTTGCGGATTCTCCAGCTTCAGGCTCTGACTGCGTAAATCCGCTTATTGGCTCCGCACTCTCCCAGAGAGATTCCAAACGCCCATCTATTACAGGAACCTTCTCGGTTATAGTTATTTGCAAGGATATTAATAATAATAACATCTTACTCTCTCTTTTTTACTAATACAAATTCCCCCTCTGTAAGGGCACGGTGCTCCGTGCCTCTACTAATCAAAAGAAATGGTATGCTAAGATTAGTCCTGCAGTTATAATAGAAACCACGCTCATCAATTTTATAAGGATATTCAGAGATGGACCGGAGGTGTCTTTTAAGGGGTCTCCTATAGTATCGGCTATCACCCCGGCTGCATGTGCCTCTGATCCCTTCCCTCCATATGCTCCCTCTTCTATATATTTCTTTGCGTTATCCCAGGCTCCGCCTGTATTTGCCATAAAGACGGCAAGGGTAAATCCTGTTGTCAGAGCGCCCATAAGCAGACCAATAACACCCGGAACTCCAAATATCAATCCGATTACGATAGGGGCAATTATTGCAATCATAGAAGGAACAATCATCTCTTTTTGAGCGGCACGTGTCACTATGGCAACGGAACGACCATAGTCGGGCTTCTCCTTACCTTCAAGGATTGCCTTATTCTTAAACTGCTCTCGAACATCATCGATCACGACAGAGGATGCTCGTCCGACTGCTTTCAATGTTATTCCACAAAAGACAAAAGTGAGAACGCTTCCTATTAAAAGACTCACCAGAAGTTTAGGATTAAGGAGGCTTAGATTGTAGTAATCTGCCAGTTGAAGAAAAGTAACATCAGCCACTGCAACCTTTGCTCCCGAGATGATAAGAAACTGTTCTCCCAATCTTGTGAGTCCAACCCTTATTTCTGTTAGATATGTAACGATGAGTGCGATGGCTGTGAGCGCAGCGGAACCTATAGCAAATCCCTTGCCAGTAGCTGCTGTTGTATTACCCAATGCATCCAGTTGGTCCGTTCTTTTTCTGACATCTTCTCCAAGCCCACTCATCTCAGCATTCCCTCCTGCATTATCGGCTATAGGGCCATAGGCATCAGAAGCGAGTGTAATACCCAGAGTACTAAGCATTCCCACTGCTGCTATACCAATACCATAAAGTCCTCTTGCAAAATTCTCAAAACCACCTGTAAAGATAAAGGAAAGTATTATGGCGAGCGCAACAGTAATAACAGGAATAAGCGTTGAACTCATACCCAGAGCAAGTCCATTTATCACTACTGGTGCAGGACCAAATTTTGTCTCTGCAGCAAGATTTCTGACCGGGGGGTAGGCAGAAGATGTATAGAACTCCGAAGATTTACCAATGATGATTCCGGCAGCAAGTCCAACCACAACTGCACCGAATATACCCATATATTCTGGCGTTACACCCAGGATAGCGAAGAAAGCAACTATAGCTGTCCCTATAGTTGTAACCATAATTCCTCTGGAAAGAGAAGAGATAAGTTCTGCCTGGGTTGCATCCTTTCCGGTTCTAACCAGATAAACCCCAACAACCGAAAGTATAATCCCCGCTGATGCTATGAGCAGGGGAACTAAAACCCCTGCAAAACCAAGACCTGCAGCAACCCCAAGAGCCATAGTTGCAAGAATAGCACCACAATATGATTCATAGAGGTCGGCCCCCATTCCAGCGACATCCCCGACATTATCTCCTACATTATCTGCTATCGTAGCCGGATTCCTCGGATCATCCTCGGGAATACCAGCCTCTATCTTTCCAACAAGATCAGCCCCTATATCCGCGGCTTTTGTGAAGATTCCGCCTCCGACTCGTGCAAAGAGCGCCTGAAAACTCGCACCTATCGAAAACCCGAGCATAATACTGGTAACGACTTCAAGGGGCAGATGCAGAACGAAACGAAGGATTGAAAACCATATTGAAATACCCAACATTGCAAGTCCAACAACCACCAATCCCATAACTGCACCACTCCGAAAACCAATGCGCAATCCTTCTCCAATGGATTCAATTGCTGCATGGGTCACCCTAACAGATGCTCTTGTTGCAGTCTTCATACCAAGAAAGCCTGCAACACCAGAAAGAAAACCACCGGAGAGAAAAACAAAGGGGACTAATTTAGACTGAACATTAAGACCAAATGCCAAAAAGGCTAAGAATAAAGCCATAAAGACAAAGAATATTGCAACAACCTTATACTGTTGCTTAAGGAAACTCACGGCTCCTTCACGAACAGCCCCTGCTATCTCCCTCATCCTTTCATTACCCTCTGGCTCACGCATCATCTGTTTGTAGAATATCCACGCAAAGAGTAATGATATAATAGATACTCCCGGAACTATCCAAAAAATCCTTATCATAATAACTCCTTTTTTTATTATTTACTATTATGCCTTATACTACAATGAGACAACATTCTGTCAAGAGCCTGAGCCCTACACACTACCCTATCACCAAAATTGTAACCGCAGATGAACGCAGAGATAGTCGCTTCGCTCCAATTGAAAAATGAAGATTGTTCACCACA
>JAGLZA010000128.1 GCA_023131835.1 Caldifarciminota bacterium | reverse complement strand
AGGACACAAAGAAAAATAATGTTTTTGTTATCACCTCTCCACCCAGCCATTTTTTAAACACAGAGATAGTCGCTTCGCTCCAATTGAAGATTGCAGAATGCAAAGTGCAAAATGCAAAATTCCTCCCATCTCCACTCATTTTTTAGACACAGATTTTCACTGATTAAGATAGAGTCGTGAGTCAAGAGTCATCTGTCGAAAGTCCCCCACTATCCCATTTTTAGCCACGGTTTCTTCACGGTTTTATAATGTAGGAGCGACATCCCTGTCGCAAAATATTGGAACGAATTTCTTCGAAAACGAAGTAGTGGCAATTCATGAATTGCCCCTACAAGTCTCGCGCAAAAAAAAGCGCAGAGCAAGCTCTGCTACTCCAAAAATAACTGCACAGGGGCTTACCCCCTGGTCTATTGTGAATAAACCTCAATGCCACGAGAAGCGGTTGGAATAACCATTGCAAGGAGCGAAGCAACTACAATAAGCTCGTTGTTCGATCAGTATGACATCTTCGCTCTTCCCAATACAATTGTCATTGCGAACTCCTCTTCCTGCTTGACCCCTGTGAAGCAATCTCGGAAGGGTTCTGTGCTGGGTTTCCAACCCTACGAACCCCACGAACTCTATGAACTCAACAAACTCAATAAACCTTAATGTCACACTGCCTGCCCCGTGAAATGTGTAACTATTTCACTGGGGTCAAGTACCGAGCTTGATTCTTTTTAACGGATTATGATATCTATGTGATCTGTCTTATCTTCTCCTACTGACTTATAACCCGCGATGGTGGTCACCATACTAATAGGCATAATTACTCTATCAAGGAGGAATGTTCCCACAATCCTTGCTCTCTTCAAAGAAAGGTCTTCCTTTCGCGAATATACAACTACCCTTAGACGTTTTTTAATATCCTTCCTGACGAGATCAGAAGCCTCCAGGAGTAATCTTTCTCCTGCCCTGGTCAACTCTTGAGAATTCTCCTTGAATATAACCCTTCCATCCAGTCTCACAATGGAGTTCAACTCCTCCTTCCAGTATATTCCGGGAATCCTTATCTTGCCACCCAATATCTTAGAGGTATTACCCAATTGGTCCACAGCAGTTGCATAGTATGAATAATCGGTCCCTATATCAAGCATACTGCCTTCTCTATCCCTACCATCCCATTCAATATTCCCCAGAGGCCTTCCCTTGTTAGAGAATGTTCGGAATACCTTGCCTGTAGCATCTGTTATAACTAATTCCCAATTCTGCACAGCTTCTTTATAAATTGGATGGAAGATAGCTATAGGTGGGGTAATAATTCTATGAAACCAGGGTTTTCTAACTTGTTCGCTTACCAGTCTTGGAAGTGGAGTTGCCGCAATCTCAGAATGTTCCTTAATCTCTTCATCATAGATATGACTACCCCGGGGACCATAGGATTCAACAACCTCAAATATATCATAGGTGAGTTCTGATTCAGGTTTCTTTTCCTCGATCTTTCCCTTGTATTTCCCCTTTATAACCTCTTCCCTAACATCCTCCTGGGATTGAAGTCCTAAAGGATTGAGAACAGTAAAAAATAAAAGTAAAAGTATTTTTTTCATCTCTACTCCAAAACGAATTTTATTATTATGATTCCGGTTTGAACAATCTGACGCTCATCATCACTTAGAGGAGCAAATTGCCATCTCTTAATAAAATCAATTACAGCCCTATCCCATGAGCCATAACCAGAGGTGCACAAAACAAAGATGCCTGGCTTGACTGTCCCATCAGGATTCACCATTATCTGTAGTTTAATTATTGCTGATATTCCCTCTCTTGCCGCCCATTCCGGATAAGCAGGTAGTGGCTTGTATTTGAGTCCTCTTTTAGAAAGTGGCCCTGTAATCTTAATATGTGCCTTACCCACAGAGGGAATTTTCCTCAAACGGACCTTCTCTTTCTTTTCTTCCGTAAATTCCTTATAACTTTTATCTATCGCTTCTGTTGGAACCCTCTCGAGGTCCACTTCCCCTCCACTGCCCGGAGAAGAGAATAGTCCAACAGGGGCTTCAGAATGAATCCTTTCCTTTTTGTCTATCTTTATTGGTGCCTTACTAAGTATATCCTCTGACCCCTTCTGTTCACCGGAAGAGGCAATTCTGATTACCTCTGTAACACCTCCTTTTTGACCTTCCATTCTATCAAATTTATCCAGGTCTATACCCTTTGCCTGAGAGCGATCCAGTTGTTTCCCATCAAGAGCTATCCCTTCCTCCTGGTTCACTCCAGGTACAGGAGGCAGGGAGCGAACTATCTTTGTAATCTCGTTCATTTCTAATTCCTTGACTTCCTTTTTCCTTTTGAACCTATCCTTTATTGCCTGAAAAACACTCTTTGTTGGTAGAGTTGGGGTAAAGGATGCAGGAGAAGTCTCATCAATGAATTCTACATTATCTATCCTTGTAATTATTCTTGCTTTACTTCTCTGGCTTGTAAACCAGAATACGGCAGAGTGTATAAGCAATGACAGAATAATAGAGGTAAGTATTTTCCTATCATAAAAACCGTAATTATTTAATTTGAGCATCATTACCTCTGGATAGTTGCGATGGATATCCGTTCTGCACCCAATCTCTTTACCAGACCAATAATCGTCATCACTGCATCCGTCCGGGTAGTTTGATCCGCTCTAATGTATATCAATCTTTTTGGATTCTTTCTGATTGTTTCCTCCAAAACATTCGGCAGTTCTTCACGAGATACGATTACATTGTTCACAGATATTACATTATCAGAAGTAATGGTAATACTTATATTCTTCTCCTGAGGAGGCTCTACTGTTGCAGCTACAGGGAGATTAACATGAAGTTTAGAAGTAAGGAGCAAAACCGGAGTTAATACCATTAGTGTTATTAATATTGTAAAACTCACATCGGCAAGTGGAACTATCATTATATCTGCTTCCTTTTGTCCTCCTTCCAGAGCACTCTTCCGTCTCATTCCTTCCTCCGTAGCAAAGCCAGTTTCAATGCCCCTTTTTGTCTTGCGATATCAAGGACGGTGACGACCTTCTGAATGGGAATATGAGGGGCAGCACTTACAACCACAATTCTTGTTGTGCTTCTCGCAAGGAGTTCCGCCACCCTCTGGCTAAATTCATCCCATTGGATCAATTCTTCATTCAGGTAGAGATCTCCTTCTGCATCTATGTATATATTCACCTTTAACTCTGTAGCCTCTGTTCCTGGCTCGGTCGTAAGAGAGGGACTCTTAACCTTTATTCCCGACATAAAGATAGCCGGAGCAGACATCATAAAGAATAGAACCAGAAGAAGAGCCACATTTATCATAGGAGTAATGGGGATCCTCCCTACGGCATTTTCTATCTCACTTTCAAAAATGGCATTCCTATTCATTTATAAAACCTTATTAATTATCCTCTCTTTTTCGAATGTGAGATTCAAAAAGGTGAGAAATTTCCTGGTAGTAGATTCTATCTTCGTCAGAATTCCCTTTACATTATTCATAAAGAAATTGTAGAAGATAGCTGCAGGTATTGCTACAATAATCCCTATCGCTGTAGAAACTAATGCCTCAGCAACTCCTGCCATCACAACCGAGGGGCCACCAGCACCTGATACAGCAAGGTCATGAAAAGCCCGTATGATACCGAGAACAGTTCCAAGGAGTCCAAGCAGAGGAGCAATAAAACTGATAGTGCTTAAAGCGACATTCCTCTTTTCAAGGAATGTCTTAGCCTCTATAATAGCACCATCCAGAAGATCAGAAATGTCCTCTCTTGGCAACCTCCTGTTCCTTATTCCAACTATAAAAATCTCTGCAAGGGGGTTCTTGGCCGCCTCACAGAGATAGATTGCTTCCTCTATATTACCCTTCTTTAACGCTCCCTGGACCCTTTTCAACAATCTTCCTTCATCTATCCTCAACTGTCGGTATGCCCAGAGTCTCTCTAATATAACAGCAAGGGCAACAATGGAAAATACAAGTAGCAAATCTATTGCCCAACTCGTTTTCAAAAGGGTTAAAAAACTTATCCCTGCCATTATTCACTCCTTTTTTAGTTTGGTTGTGAGTTCCTTAATAAAAGTAACCGCTTCCTTTGGCTTTTTTTTCTTTTTCTCCAACATATCATTGAATTTTATAATCTCTTCCTCTATCTCCTTAAATTCCCCAAATTCCCCGAAGACCTCATTGAGGGAAACTGCTAAAGAGTGAAATTCCCACTCATCACCCTCTCTGAACCGCAGTTCTTCTGGTTTCTCTCCACTACCCAATTCTTCTATATCCATGCTTAGCCGAATCAATGGCCCCAGGAATCTTGAACCGATGAGATAGACAGACCAGAATAATATAATAGCAAGGAAAAGAGTTAGACCAATCAATATCTTTCCGGCCAGGATTATATTTTGTCCAGCAGGAGAATTCAACCCCCCCTCTGAAAAGATGTGTCTTCCTGCCGGAACCCAATAGAAGAGACTTATAGCAAATAGTATCAAAACTACGATTAATGCTATAAGAATACCAATAAGGGTGTTTATAATGCGTAATCGAAAAACCTCCTTTGGTATTAAATGACTTCGTTTATTCTTCATCTATCTTCCCCTGGACTTCAAATATTCCAACCTTTCCCTGACAGTAGAAATAACACTTTCATCGGTTGTTATCTCAAGGAGTCGGGAATATGTTTTTATCGCTTTCTGGATATCTTTCTTCCCTTCGTATAAACCTCCAAGTTCGGCTAAACCCTTCATCTGGTATTTATTGTTTTTGAGATTGAGTGGAAGCAATCTCTTATATTCCACAATTGCCACCTCTATCTTATCCAGTTTTACACAGCACTCGCCCTTTCGCGAATAGAGTTCGGCTTTTTCTTTTAGATTGGTTGGCTTAATCTCCGAATAGATATTCAACGCCTTTCCGTAATCCCCCTGCTCCTGATAGACAGCACCTGATAATATTTGACCCTTAAATTCGCTGCCTTCCCCGGAATTTGAATAGGTTTTTAATTCGCCCACTGCTCTCTCTGTCTCCCCCATTTTTTTATAACATTGTGAAAGGTTGTACCTTGCACAGGACACATACTCACTTTCAGGATATTCTCTTGCAATGCTTTTGAAGGCTTTAATTGCCTTCTCATAATCATTCAGATAGAAATAACCCATACCTTTATAGAACAATGCAAGGGGGACTTTCTTGCTCTTCGGAAAATATTCAAGAAATTGTTCAGCCTCTTTTGCCATTTTCTCATGATTCTCCATATCTTCATAACATTTCAGAATATTTATTTGAGCCTTCTCAGAATACTCTGTCTCAGGAAAGTCAACCACCGTCTTCCTGAATTCCTCAATTGCTACCTCGTGGTCACCTTTGTCGTAGGCATCAACGCCCAGATTAAATTGCGCAAGGGCAGCCTTTGGATCTCCTGGAAAACGTTTTATAAACTCCTTTAAGGCATCTTTGTCCTCCTGTCCCAACATATAGTATGCCAGTGAAAGGGAAGACCTTACCTGTGAATAAATAGTATCTTCAGGATATAATGAGAGAAATTTTGAAAACTCCCTAACTGCAGACTGATAATCCTGACTGTTGTAATATGAATGACCAAGTGCTATTTGAGATTTTAGAACGAGGGGAGATTCCGGATAGTCCTTGATGAGCAACCTGAAATAAGCAATTGACTGATCATATTTTAAGGCCTGGAAATATGTCTGTCCAATCTGATATGCAGCATTTGCTGCCATCTCTGTATCATGGTATTCAGAAAGAACCCTCTCCCATCCTTCTATTCCTTGCCTGTAATATTCAAGATTATAATAACATTTCCCCGCATAGAATATCGACTTTGCAGCAAGTGATTTCTCAGGGGAAATATCCGGAACCCTCTCAAAATAATCCAATGCATCCTTGTATTCTCCTCTATTATACAGGACCACTCCTTCTCCCAAAAGACTACAGATAAAGGATGTAGTATCCCTTGAATATCCTGTTAATACTTTCTTGAATTGTTTCTCTGCAATATCATACCTCCCTTCATGAAGAAGACACCAACCAAGAGCAGTCAGGGCAGGACTCATAAGTTCAGGAATATTGAACTGCTCGGTTACCTCCCTGTAGAGCTCCTTTGCCTTCTTGTACCGGGACTTGATATAGTATGCCTCTGCAAGGTGGAACATAGCCCTTCCCTTCCATATCCTTTTTTTACTGCAATCAATATCCTTTAATAGACGGGAACCCAAAGCAATAGATAATTCGTAATCCCCCATCTTATTATAGGTTCGGATAAGCATAGCCGTGGCCGGACAAATAAAATCTGACCCACTGTAGTTCTTCAATATGCGTGTAAAATAATTCTTTGACTGGAAGAAATCTTCTTCCTCGAATAACTGAGCACCGGCAAGATAGTCCCCAAACCCTCCGAATTCCCCGGATGTATATCGCGATGCCATTTGCTGATAAACAATCCTTGCCTGCACCGTGTCATCCTTCTCAAGAAATGTCTCACCCATCCTTAGATCTGCCATTGCACTGACCTTTAGATTGGCATAGTTCGATATAACCCTGGTAAATATCCTTAATGCCTCATCAAATTCCCCAACCCCTAAAAGACTCTCTGCAAAGAGAAGACTACTATGAGCAGCAAGGAAATTATCAGGGCTGTTTAGAATGGGCTTTAATTGTCCCATAGTTTTAGAGTAATCCCCTTTATTAAAATAACATACCGCTAATTTATACTTAGCATAATCCTTTAATTCACTATAGGGATACTTATCAAGAAAGATATTATATTTATATAGAGCGCCCTCATAATCTCCGGAAAAGAATAGAACATCACCCATATAGTAGTAGGCATGTTGTGCCAAAGGGCTGTCAGGATAATCCTCAGTGAGTTTTTTGAAATGCGATAGGGCTTCAATAGCCTTACTCATAGAGAAATAGGACTTGGCTTTATAGAAGAGCGCCTCTTTTGTATCTATATTCTCCAGTTTCTTTACAACCTCAGGGTAATTGCCCTTTTCGAAAGAGAGAATCGCTTCTGCAAGCAAGGTTTTCTTTGCCTTTTTATATCCAGGATATCTTGAGATTAGTTTAGAAAGAATCTCCTCTGCTTCCCGAAAGTTTCCTGAAGCAATATAGGATAGTATTAAGCCGTAGAGAGCTTCTGGTGCAAGATAGGTATCCCTATATTCTTCCCACACTTTCCTGAAATTCTCTATGGCTCTGTCGTAATTCCTGAGGTTATAATCACACTCTCCAATCCTGTACAATGCCTCTCCCCGATATTCCTCCATCTCGCCCAGGAGGGAATTGAAGAGTTCTTTAGCTCTTTCATATTCGTGGTCTTTGAATAAATCAGATGTAATCCTGAAAGCCTCGGCCGCCTCAGGAGTTATTCCCAGAAGGGATTGAACAGGAAGAAGAAAACCTATGATTATCAAAAAGCCGTTCACAAGAAACCGCATAATTACTGCTCCTTCTCTTCCTCTGATTTTTCCTCCACGTCTTTCTTTTCCGTCTCTTCAAATTGAATAAGTGTATCCGGTATTGCTTCCAGAGTATCCTCTTGCTCTTCAAAGAGCACTCTCCCTTCCGGACCCTTTGTCTTCACTGTAGCAAGTTTACCTTCCGAGGAATAAGAACGTCCTGTCTCATCTGTCACAATAATACGGTAGTAATATGTCCCATCCTGGACTATATTCCCTGTCTCATCCCTTCCATCCCAGTAGAGCCTTGCGGGGATGTCTCCCCAGGCCTTATAAATCCTGATTACCTCACCCCAGGAGTTATTTATCAAGATTTGCCATTTTCTAATCTTTTCCCTTGTTGAAACCTCTTTTTGTAGCCATAGAATGTTTTCTCCTCCATAAGCAGCAGGAGAGAAGACCGGGCGTTCCGGATGCAGCTTTGCGCGAAAACCACCAAAGTCCACTGATATGGAGAAATTTTGGGTTGGTGATACCAATCCTCCTGCAGCGTAATGATGTTGATAGGCATAGTCAACCTTTATTGTATATTGGGGTAAAGGTATGTTAAATCCAACACCAAGGGTAAGATAGTTATAATCCATACCCAAACGAAGGGTTGCATATCGATGTGCACAATATTCCATACCTCCAAATAATAAAATCCCTCGATACTTAGACCAACTCATATCTGTACATACCGTGAGTTTATCAGAAAGGGTCTTATAACTCAGTCCACCTCTCATTATAAAGGGATAGACATCTTCTTCTGTATCCAATGTGAGTTTGGGTGCTACAATGTTCTTAAACATCAATCCAACTGATAATGGTTTATTTGGCAGAATTAGCGTAGAAAAATCCAATCCCTGTCCAAGGCTACTCCAGTGGGAGATTGTGTGGTATACCACCTTATAATTCGCGCCCAGAGAGACAAGGCTTCCGATATTCTTCGCATAAGTGAGGATAGCAACCATCTCTGATTCGTCAAATGAACCTATTCGGACATTGGTTACATCTCTATCCTCAATCCCGTGGGTTCGCACCTGTACAAAGGAAATCCCAAAGGAACCAAAGCGTTCAGTAGGATGGATGTATGATAGATAATCATAACTTATCCCCATAAAAAGCATTGTGTGCATAAAGAGAATCTCCTGGGGATTGATCTGGTAGAGTCCTGCAGGATTGTAATAGGGGGCAGAAGCATCATCTGAAAGACCAGTCCCAGCCCTTCCCATCCCCATCACCCTTGCCCCGGCGCCAAAGTTTAATAACTCCCCGGACGATCCTCCCACACCTTCACCATAAGCCAAACCCGTCAAGAATAGTCCAAGAAGAAAGAACCTGATTATTCGCTTCACCTTTCCTCCTATCTTATAACAGCAATCTTTCTTTTATATTCAGCAACAGTTTTGGTTCGATTCGTTGCTCTTATACAAAGAACATAGATTCCCGAAGCAACTCTTTCACCATCAACAGTAACTCCATCCCATCTGACTGTATTAGGTTGCTCTCCTCCCTGTCCCTGTCCTTCATAAACCCAAACAAGGTTGCCAAATTTATCATATATTCTAAGCAATACATCGGCATCTTCGTTTAGATAATAATGGATAGTGGTGTATGTATTATTCCTTCCAAAGGGATTGGGGAAGTTGACTATTCGTTCCTCCAATTCCTCACCACCTCCGGAGACATTAACCAGAACATTATATGAATTTTCTATAGATATATCAGTAGTATCAGTAGCCCAGAGTACGAGTACGATACCTCCTGTGGTGGGAACAATAGAAAAATCAGCAATCCCATTAATCAGGGTTCCAGTCTGAGTGAGCGATGAAAATCTGTAAGCCTCAATCCTGACAATGTCCGGAGGAGCTGTACTTACAACATTCCAACAATTATCTACAGCATACACAGCAACAGGAAAACTCACTCCTGCAGTCTGTAATGATGGTTCTCCATCAACACCCGGATATCTTGTGGCTGAAGGTTGTTGTAGGGTATCACCCGGGAGAAGAACCTCTCCCGGAACGGTAAGCAGCAAACGTGAGAAGTCTCCAGGAATCACCTCGAATGCACTGCTTGTATCAGAAATAAAGGTGTCAACTCCAGCAGGATTATGATGAACATATATATAATTATTCTGTTGGGCAGTCCTCAAATTATAATTAACCTGCAGAGAACCCGCATTCATAGAAGCAGGAAAAGGCAATATTGGGAATGGATTATTACAGGTAATATATACTTCATCATTGCCGGAACCGACAGGGTTCCACCAGTGATCAGTAAGATATATCTCTGCAAGCGTATCTCTACCTGCAATTATTGACGCAGGCGCCCCATATCTTCCACTACCTGCGGTATTACCAGGATCTGAAAATTCACCCGGAAGGAGTATCTGTAATCGCTCGGGAGAATTCGAAAGAACCGAGAATACATTACTCAGGTTTATATCACTATGACCATACTCTGTACAGTTCAAATGGACAGAATCTGCTGTACGAAAGATTCGGACATATCCACTCCACACACCATTGGCGAACTCTACTCTGTTGTTACTCGCCCCTATCACTTCCATATATGACGGTAAGGGACGCACTGAGATAATTCCGAATCCATTAAAATCCTCAGGATCATATGCATTTATCTGGACAAAAAAACTATCCCCTGCTATCTGTGGCGATGGAATCATTCCAAATGAAAAAGTCGTTGCGTTCAGTATAAAAGGAAGCCATAGTAAAATTTTCTTTACATTCATAAGCCCTCCCATCTTTTTATTCCAACTATATAAATACATTAGAGTGAGAGAAATGTCAAGGGAATAATTCACTTCCGCCAGAGATTAACCACAAAGGCACGTCGCTTCGCTCCAGTGAAAAATGAAGAATGCAAAGTGCAAAATTCCTCTCCACCCAGGGATTGCTTCGTCACTAACGCTCCTGGCAATGACATTGTAGTGGTAGCATTATGCCCCAGCCTCAGCTAACAACCCACAGTGTTTACCTGTTATGGAATTCTACTACATCCCCTTCCTGCAGAATCTGAGTGGCTCCTACCTGTTTTGGTTTATTATCGTCCCTCCATAAACGAGCATATTTCAATCTCTCAGCAATGTCTTTGTGAATCTCATAGGCAGCCTCTAACACAGTTGAACCCTTTTCCAGAACTACTGGTTCACTGAAATCCGGTTCTTTTCCTGGAGCCTTCGTATATATCCTTAAAACACCCAGAGAATTAAAAATTTTCTTCTTTATGGGGTCCGGAGGTGCATCAAGGGAAAACTCTATAATATCCAACCTCTCTCCATATTTGTCTTTCAGAAAAGAAAGACAATCCTCTCTTGCACTGGTTACAAGTACCAGACCTGGTTTTGGCATAAGTTCGTCTCCCCTATAGAAGTCCCTTGACTGAAGAAACATATTACCTTCTTCAAACCGTTCTAACAATCGATTCAACGGTTCTTCACAATTATTAGCGCAATTTATAACACCAACAAGTATGTCACTTGAACGTCCAAGGGCAAGCAGCCATGCAGGATGAAAGTTTCCATATAAAGGAGGGGTATCAACTAATTGTATCTGAACATTTTCGTATTCAATCATACCTACATCTGGTTTCTGGGTGGTGAAAGGGTATGCAGCTATATCCGGACTGGCATTGGTAAGCCTGGAAAGGATTGTAGACTTCCCGGAATTTGGTGGACCCATCAAGACAACCTGACCTATCCCCTCTTTTGCAACGGTATACAAATCCATCCTCTGGATCTGCGGTTTCTTGCGTGCCTCTTTCTTTAGTTTTGCAATCCTGGCATTGAGATCAGCCCGCAGGTTATCCGTACCTTTATGTTTGGGCATCACTGCAAGCATCTCTTTCAGGATTGGAATCTTTTCCTCAGGACTCTGCGCAAAACGCAGGTTCTCTTCCTTTTTATAATATATACGCGGTAGATTAGCAGGCATACTCTAAAGATAATCCGCTATAAAAAAGTGTCAAGGGAAAAATCCACTTCCCCCAGAGATTAACCACAGAGGCACAAAGTACACAAAGCCCTTCACCACCCCTGATTTTTGTAATCCGAGAGAAGAAAAGCACACTACCCCTCTACCTTCTTTAACCGTAGATGAACGCTGATAAACGCAGAACCCCTGACCCCTTGAATCCTTGACTCCTTGACCCTTTATTTTTTGACACTGATTCTCACTGATTAAGATAGAGTTGTGAGTTAAGAGTCATCTGTCGAAAGTCCCCCGCCATTCCATTTTCAGCCACGGTTCCTGCACGGTTTATTTAAAATTTCTCAAGAGAGAATACAAAGGAAGCAAAAGGAATTAGTTAAATAGTTGAATGGTCGAATAGTTAAATTGGAATTTCCCTTTCCCTTCTTCCCATTTTTTAACACGGAGACACAGAGGACACAGATAGTCGCTTCGCTCCAATTGAAAAATGAAGATTGTTCACCACAAAGACACAAAGGACACAAAGAAAAATAATGTTTTTGTTATCACCTCTACACCCAGCCATTTTTTAAACACAGAGATAGTCGCTTCGCTCCATTGAAGATTGCAGAGTGCAAAATGCCCTATCCCCTCATCCCTTTTTTCACCACAAGGACACAAAGAAAAATAATGTTTTTGTTATCACCTCTACACCCAACCATTCATTCGCAGATTTTGGAGTAGCAGAGCTTGCTCTGCGCTTTGTAAAACGCAAAAAATCGGGGCGTAGGAACACTACGCCCCGACATCTGAACAATTGTTAGATACGCTGATTTAAGGAAGAGCAATAAATCTGAATACGAAGATTGCGAATAACACCCACATAACAGGAGAGACTTCCTTTATTCTACCTGCAAATAGCTTCATAAGTGGATAGGAAATGAAGCCAAATGCCATGCCATCAGATATGCTGTATGTCAACGGAATACCAATAAGCGTAAGAAAAACCGGAATGCTCTCTGTTGGGTCGTCCCATTTTATACCAGCAATGCTCTTTATCATAAGACAACCAACGATTACCAGTGCAGGTGCAATCACAGGATAATAAACAACCTCACCAACAGAGAAACCTCCGCCTATGGCTTTAACAACCGGATAAAAGAATATTGCAAGGAGAAAGCAGAGTGCAGTGAACATATTTGACAGTCCTGTCTTTCCACCCTCACTTACTCCAGCAGCACTCTCAATATAACTCGAAACAGTGGAAGTACCCAGAAGACTTCCTGCAACCGTGCCTATTGCATCTGCCATTAAAGCCTTTCCTGCTCTGGGTAGTTTACCATCCCTTAAAAAACCCGCATGTGAACCAACGCCTATCAGTGTTCCCACTGTATCGAAGAAGTCAAGCAGGAAAAGCACAACAATGGGAGTGATATACTCCCATCGGAGTGCCCCAAGAATATCCAGTTTAAAAAATGTCGGAGAAATGGAGGGCGGAGCTGACACAAACCCTTGAAATCTTACTATACCCATAGGTATACCAATAATCGCTGTAGCAATAATACCAAGGAGAATTGCACCCTTTATCTTTTTTGCAATAAGGAAAAACATAACGATAAGACCAATAAGAAAGAGTATAACAAAGTTTGTTGAGACATCACCAAGGGCAACACCTGTTGCCGGACTCTTTACTATTAGTCCAGACCATTGGAGTCCTATAAAGGTGATGAAAATTCCTATACCTGCTGCAATTGCTTTTTTTAAACCCTCAGGAACACTATTTATAACCGATTCTCTTACCTTTAATAGGGTAAGTATAATAAACAGGATTCCGGAGATAAAAACAATACCAAGTGCCTTATCCCAGGCTACACCCATACCAAGCACAATAGTAAATGCAAAGAGAAAATTTTCCCCCATAGCAGGTGCAAGAGCAATAGGGTAATTTGCATAAAGACCCATAATAAGAATCGCAATTATTGAAGATATAATGGTCGCCATCATAACAGCCCCAAAATTCATTCCAGCATGGGATAAGATAGCGGGTTGAACAAAAATTATATAGGACATAGTCATAAAGGTGGTTATACCTGCAATTGCTTCAGTTTTCAGGGTCGTTCCATTATCCTTCAAGCGAAAAAAATCCATAATGCCTCCTTTTTTTGAAAAGTATATAAAAAAGAAAAAAGGATGTCAATAGGGAATCCCCTCCACCCCCCAGAGATTAAACACAAAGACACTGAGGACACAAAGCCCATCACAACCCCTTTAAATTTATAATTCAAGTAGAAAAGCCCTACACCCTCCTTTTTTCTCGCAAAGAACGCAAAGGGAGGAGTATAGGCAATTCATGAATTGCCTCTGCAAATTTCGCGCAAAAAATGCAATGGTAGGGGCGTTCAATTGAACGCCCCTACAGAAAGGGTCCTGGCATGAAATTTTTAGAGGTATTCAATTCGGTAAAAACATTGACTTTTTAAGACTATTCTATATTGATGCAATATAGAAATCATAAGGAGGGATTAAACTTAAGATGAAACATTCGTTAAAAACAGGCCTCTCATTCGGTTTGACCTCCGGGATAATCACAACACTCGGATTAATGGTGGGTATTTATTCAGGGACACACTCAAAACTTGCCGTCGTTGGTAGTATACTAACAATAGCAATTGCTGACGCTTTCTCAGATGCCCTGGGTATTCATATCTCTGAGGAATCAGAAAATAGGCACACACAAAAAGAGATATGGGAATCTACATTCTCTACCTTTATTTCAAAATTCATCTTCGCCATCACATTTGTTGTGCCTGTGTTGTTACTTCCCCTTCACACAGCAATTATTGTATCTGTATCTTTTGGATTATCCCTGTTAGGTATTTTTAGTTTTTACCTTGCTAGAGTGCAAGGAGTAAAAGCCTGGAAAGTGGTAATAGAACACCTTTTGATTGCTGTTCTGGTTATTACTGCAACCTATTATGTTGGAGTATTGATTAGAACGATTTTTATGCAATGACTTTATATAACGACCTTCTTCACCTCTGGAATCTTAGCCTTTATGGTTCTCTCAACAAAACCCACCAATGTCTGCTGTGCCAGAGGGCAACCATGGCATGCTCCTGTGAGTTTAACCTTGACTACTCCATCTTCAGATACACTGATAAGTTTCACACTTCCCCCATGACTTTTTAGCACAGGTTTTACATCCCTATCTAAAACCTTTTTAACTTGCTCAAGCATTTATTCCTCCTTTATCTATTTTTTGCCACAGAGACCCAGAGTACACAGAGAAGAAATTTTTGTTTTGTAGGAAAGGATTTGCCACAGAGACCCAAAGTACTCAGCGTCTACTTTAATTTTCTTCTCCAACCCCCTCTGGTTATTACTCATAGCTATCTTCAATATAATATATTCATTTGAATGTTTCATAACATACTATCTCTTCCAGGGATTTTCTATTTTTAGGACCTGGAGAAGCACTTGGGTAGCCAATTGGAAGAAGGGCTACAACCTTGTATCTATCCGGAATATTCAGTATCTTTTTTACCTCATTCTGATAGAATGCTCCTATCCAGCAACTGCCCAGACCCAACTCTACTGCCTGAAGGGTCATATGATCCACGGCTATAGCCAGATCCACTGCATACGCCGGGACCCCACATCTCATAATATATTCAGGGTCAAGACCTATCGCAACTATTACAACAGGCGCTTCTCCCACAAAATCCTGAGCAGCAGATGCACGGGCAAGTTCCTCTCTCAGATGTTGCTCCCTAACGACTATAAACTTCCAGGCTTGCCTGTTCCTTGCAGAGGGAGCAAGTCGGGCAGCCTCAAGAATCTTACTCAGGCCATCTTCCGGTATATCCCTCGGTTCATAAGCCCTCACACTCCTTCTTTCCCTTATTGCCTCTTTTACTTCCATAGTGTTTTCCTCCTGTTACTGTGCTCTATTTAACCCTCAAAATCCGTATATTTCTTCAATCATTCAGTAGGATTTAATCTTGAAGATTTTTAGTGCCGCCATCCATAAGGGCATTTTGGGCACCATCCATAAGAAAGTTTATGTCCATCCCAAGGGCTACCATCTGCCATCCTTCGTTTAGTCTTTCCTTTATCTCCATTCCAGCACCCTGCCAGATACCCGATACTACACCCAATCTCTTTCCAACTTCAAAAACTCTATTTATAGACTCTTGAACCCTGGCATGCGTGATCTGTCCCATAAGACCCATTGAAGCCGAAAGATCAAAGGGCCCTACAAAAAAGGCATCTACTCCTTCTACCGACAGGATACCTTCCGCATTATCTACAGCTTCTTCTGTCTCTATCTGAACTATAATAAGAATCTCATCATTCACGGTCTTTAGATAATCCGGATCAAGAAGGATCGTCCTTCTTGGGCCACAACCTCTTATACCATCAGGTGGATACTTACAGGCTCTTACAACCTTAATGGCATCTTCTCTACTGTTAATCCAGGGCACAATAATGCCATAAACTCCTGTATCCAGAGCTTTCTTTATAAGAACAGGATCATTCCATGCTACACGGATGAGCGGCGTAACCTTCTTCCCCTTCATCGCCTGCATAAGTTGTTGAGTGAGTTGATCGTCAAGAGTGGAATGTTCCTGGTCAAATACGAACCAATCAAAGGGGAGAGTGGAAAGTGCCTCTGAAATATCCGGATGAGGTATTGTCACCCAGGCACCTACGGTTTTCTCACCATTTTGTAATTTTGCTTTCAAATCGTTTTTCATAAGAACCTTCCTCCTAGTTCAAAAGGATTGATTTTAGCCACCAAACAAAAGTGATCCCTTTATAAAAAACGCTCCGGCAACACAGGCTGTCATCAGGCAAGCCAGTGTTGCAGCAATAAGTGCTCTAAAACCAACTCTTGCTAAAACCTGTCTTTTCTCTGGGACCAGCGCTGAAACGCCACCAACAAAGATTGCCATCGAAGCAATATGGGCAAATCCACATAGAGCATATGTAGCAATTACAGCAGAACGCGGATGCTGGAGTAACCCCTTACTCATTACAATGGCTAAGTCCTGATAAGCCGGCACTTCGGTAACAATTGACCGTTCCCCGATTATCTGTGCAATTATACCTGCATCAGAAGGGGGAACACCCAGAATCAGGGTAAAGGGATAAAAGATATAACCCAGAAGACCCTTAAGAGTCCAGTCAATGCCTGTTCCTAAAAATGCATTTAATTTCCCCCCAAATACTCCAAGGATTAAATCAAGCAGGGCAACCAGGCCTAAAACCGCTATGAGTAGAGCTACAATACCAACAATTAACTTTACACCTGCATTTGCTCCGTTTATAATAGACTCAAATATATTGGTTTCTTTTTCATAATGTATCTCTACATGTTCTCCCAGAGTTTTCGGGATTCCGGACTCCGGCATTATGACCTTGGCCATTATAAGGGCTGCTGGTGCCGAAAGGAAAGAGGCTGAAATTAGATGGGCGGCAATGGTAGAAAATTGCTCCTGCAAGCTAAAAACGTAGACAGCAAGAACATTTGAAGCAACCGTTGCCATCCCTACTGTCAAAATGGTGCAAAGTTCTGAGCGGGTCATCCTGCTAAGATACGGCTTAATAGTCAGGGCTGATTCAATCCCTACAAAGATGTTACTGGCAGCACATAGAGATTCAGCTCCTGAAATCCTCATCAATTTCGTAAACACATAGGCAAACCCTTTGAGTGTCCATTGCATAATATTAAAGAAATATAGTATCGACATCAGGGCTGAAAAAAATATAATTGTTGGGAAAGCCTGGAATGCAAGGATAAAACCAATTGATTTTTCTCCAGCCTCGCTTACCTGTCCCGGCGGAAGAGCAAGTCTTCCGAAAACAAACTTCGAGCCAGCCGTAGCAGAATCCAGAACCCTTACTACGAAATCATTTAAGAATAAAAATAATTTACTACCACCAGGGAAGACAAAGACAAACAACGCAATACACAACTGAAGTATAATGCCCCATAATATCACCCGCCAGTTCATATTCCTTTTATTAGTTGAAAGTAACCAGGCAATACCGATCAGAACAAAAATCCCAAAGAAACTAATCAGATTATAAATATCCATAACATTGTTATTTTACTTAAATAATCTTCTATGTCAAGAATCAAAATAGTCACACTACCCTTTTTTTAACCGCAGATGAACGCTGAGTGTATTAGTTGATTGGTTAATTTGTTAATTAGTTTATCAGGTAAAAAATAAAACTAAATCCCAATCCCTAAATCCAAAATGCTAAAATAAGCCGCAGAGGACGCAGATAAACGCAGATCCCATCACCACCCATTTAATTTATAATTTAAGAGAGCGAAAAACATCGAAAGGATATTCATTTCTTTATCTAAACGCTGTTGGCTGTTTGCCGTATGCTGTATGCTGATAATGCCGCGGTTTCTTCACTGTTTTTATTCTTACCCTTGAACCCTTATCACATATCACATATAACCCAATGAACTCCACGAACCCAACGAACTCCACGAACCCCATGAACTCAGTTTTTTAGCCACGGTTTTAAGACACTGTGTTAATAGTTGCAATTACTACTTTAGGCAAAATCGCCAATAAAAATTTTGAGGGTAGTCAGTCTATACAGTTGATGTTTTTTCAAGCCCACATTTCTTATCCGTCCAGTTCCACCATTTTAGGAGTTCAGGATCAAGGACATTTGTCGATGCAAAATATACCGCACAGCGAAAAACATAAAGAACACAACGGTCAACACACCTGCCTTTGATATCGCAAAGTCTTAAATAAAGTTCATCAGGATCATGGTCTTTTAGTTCCCGTGGATAACGATAACCTAGATTCCACAAATCCTTGGCGGTTTTTTCACCAACTCCAGGGATAAGTTGTAAATGTTTACCGATCGATTCCCTCATAGAATCTTCACAAAAATCCTTTCACAACTTCAACCTCTTCGACCCCTGAAGAGACCGCCAAGGAAGCCACCTATCAGGCCAAGGATACCATAGTAGAGCGAAGCAATAAAAATACTCCCACCGGTGACTGCTCCCAGTATTGTTCCTAATATTGCTCCGGGCGGACCACCGAAGAACCCTCCCCATACACCACCAATACCTGCAAAGAGAATTGTAGCTGCTATACCGGTAATTGTGCCGCTCAAGAATCCAGCCAGTGCACCTCTCCCCTTTCCCTGTGCAATCAATCCTGCGATAAAACCTGCAATTATGATTCCAAGCATAGGAATATGTTTTAATATCACCATTACTACAGCACCAATAATAACAGCCCAAAATAGCATTATACCCTCCCTGTTAAAAAATTCCTCTCAACTCAGTAAGGAATAGGTATGTCTATTCCATACTTATTTCCGTTATCACTATATCAACTTTGTTGTTTTCTGTCAATAAGTAAATCTTTCTCACCCCAATCCATTCTTCTCGCAAAGTTCACAAAGGAATATAAATATAAAGCACGCAAAGGGAATTAGTTAAATAGTTGAATGGTTAAATAGTTAAATTGGAATACCCTTCCCCCCATTTTTTAACCACAGAGGGCACTGAGAACAGAACCCAACCACTCCCCTTTAATTTTTGTATTTTAGAGGACACAGAGCCCCCTGCCACCTTGGAATTTTGTGATTCGAGAAAGAGAAGAGATAGAACATAGAAATATATCTTAGCTAATTGCTGTATGCTGTTTGGCTGGTAGCTACTTTCAGGTATATTTGAGCATTGCATTCAATGCTTTTCTGGCAGAGATCATAATTTCCTTCGAGAGTTCGATGGAAAAACGTTCCTCTTCGAGTGCGAGATAAACATCATAAATGGTAGTTAATTTCATATCCCAGCATACCCTGGGCTTTCCTGCAGGATAGAATTCCTTTTTCGGATTCTCCTTTTTTAAACGATACATAATACCCTCTTCAGTTCCTATAAGGAATCTCCTTTTATCGGACTTCTTAGCAAAATTCACCATGCCACCAGTCGAGAGAACCTCATCGGCCTCATCAATAACAGGGGGATTGCACTCAGGATGAACAAGAACAAGAGCATCGGGGAATTTCTCCTTTGCCTTGAGAACATCCTCTTTTGTTATGTTCTCGTGAACATAGCAATAGCCATCCCATAATATCATCTCCTTATTAACAAATTTCTGAACATACGAGCCAAGGTTTCTATCAGGAACGAAGATTACCCTTTCTGCTTCAATATTCTTCACTACTTCTATGGCATTTGCAGAAGTGCAGCAGACATCGGATTCTGCTTTTACATCCGCATTTGTATTTACATAGGAGACTACTCTGGCATCCGGATATTCTGTCTTCAATCTCCGCACATCCTCGGCTGTCACCATATTCGCCATAGGGCAGCCAGCCTCTTTTCTCGGTTGGAGGGTTTTCTTCTCAGGGGATAGTATCTTTGCAGTCTCCGCCATAAACCGGACACCACAAAATATTATCATATCTGCATCTGTTTCTGCGGCCTTTTTTGATAAGCCCAATGAATCTCCAAGGAGATCTGCAATATCCTGAACCTCAGGCCTCTGGTAATTATGAACAAGCAGGACTGCGTTTTTCTCTTTCTTTAATCGTCTGATTTCTTCTTCGATGTTATCAATATTCATTTGCTAAACCCCACTCGCAAGAGGAGACTTTATTTATTCTCCTTCCTCTTTCTATAATCTTCGACTGCCGCTTTCAATCCTTCCTCTGCCAGCAAGGAACAATGCATCTTTATGGGAGGGAGACCGTCTAATCCTTCAATTACATCTTTATTCGTTATCTTTAGTGCCTCCTCGATCATTTTACCCTTGACGAGTTCTGTTATCATAGATGATGTTGCAATGGCAGCTCCACATCCAAAGGTCTTAAACTTTATATCGGTTATTACATTATCTTGAACCTTGATATAGAGCGTCATAAGGTCCCCACAAACTGGATTCCCAACCTCACCAATTCCATCTGCGTTCTCTATCTCTCCCACATTCCTGGGATTCATAAAATGCTCCATTACTTTTTCTGAATATACCATATTATCTCCTTTTAATCTTTGCGAAGAGGTGACATCTCACGTAGTCTTTTAACAATAGATGGAAGAACCTCTAATACCCTATCTATATCCCCAGAAGTGTTTTCACGACCAAGAGTAAACCTGAGAGAACCATGGGCTACCTCAGGAGGAATCCCCATTGCAGTAAGCACATGAGAAGGTTCTAGAGAATCAGATGTGCAGGCAGAGCCACTCGATGCAGCAATCCCATTATAATCTAACTGAAGCAGCATTGATTCTCCCTCAATATACTTTACACAGAGATTAAGCGTCCCTTTGAGTCTCCTCTCAGGATGGCCGTTTATTATTATATCATCTATCTTTTCGGTTATCCCCTTCTCTAATCTGTCCCTTAGAGTTTTTATCCTATTTTCTTCTTCTTCAGCCTCCTCCATAGCTATCTCACAGGTCCTACCGAGCCCAACAATACCCGGGATGTTCTCAGTTCCTGCTCGTTTGTTGCGTTCATGGTAACCACCATGCAGTAAGGAATCAATCTTGACTCCCTTCTTAATAAAAAGAGCACCAACACCCTTGGGGCCATAAAACTTATGCCCAGAAAGAGATAGAAGATTGACACCAAGTTCGTTCACATCTACAGACATCTTTCCAACTGTTTGAATTGCATCGGTATGTAGATAGATATCCTTTTGTTTCGCAATCTCAGCAATCTCCTGTATCGGTTCAATCGTTCCCACCTCATTATTTGCATGCATAATCGTTATCAGGATTGTCCTATCAGTAATTGCATCTTTGAGTTCGTTTAGATCAACCACTCCATATTTATCAACCCCAACATACGTAACCTTAAACCCCTGAGATTCAAGCCATTTGCAGGTATTGAGTACTGCATGATGCTCTATTTTTGAGGTTATTATATGATTACCCCTTTTACTGTTGGCAAAAGCAACGCCTTTTATCGCAAAATTGTCTGCTTCTGTACCACCCCCGGTAAAAACAATCTCCTCAGGATTGGCACTCAGTAATTTTGCTACCTTCTCTCTGGCATTCTCTTTTGCCTCATTGGATTCTTTCGCAAATTTATAGACACTTGAGGGATTGCTATAAAACTTATTAAAATAAGGAATCATTGCATCTACTACTCTCGGATCAGTTGGAGTACTGGATCCATGGTCAAGATATATAAAACCACCCATTTCTAAACCTCCTGAATTTTATTAAAAACACCAAACCGAAGAAAAAATAGATACCCATAGTTGATTATCATTCTATCAATTTTCCTCAATATAATATAAGTAATAAAAGATAAACGTCAAGTATTAATACCCCTCCCCACCACCTTTTTTTAACCGCAGATTAACGCAGAGCCCAACCACCCCCTTAATTATTTTTTGTGTTCAGAGGATAAGAATGCCTGTCTGCGGTTTATCGTCGGGGGTGTATCTTTAAAAAATGGAAGTAGTATGAATAAACTGAAGTCAATATCAGGGATAGGAAATCTCTCCTGATTTCATGAGTGAATGAGTAAATAGATGAAGAAATTTCACTTAAGAATTATCACTTTCTTTGAGAATGTTTCCCCTTTAGTTTTTAATCTTATAAAATACACTCCTGAATGGAAGTCTTTCTCTATATAAAAATCTTTCTTACCCATTATCCTCCCTTCAAATATATCAAATATCCCTCTTCCCGCTATATCGTATAATTCAATCTTCACCTGTCTATTATTTATACCTGATACTGAAAATAAAATCCTGTTACCAATTATTGGGGTTTCTATGTTTATACTAATCCTGTTAAGGTCATTATCTCCAACTCCTGTTTCAACAAGTTTTGCCAGGTAGGCAAGTTCTGCTAAAGCAAGTTTTGTAAAGTTGTAATAAAAATCAACATTAATTTCTCCTACAGTATCATACTGTGTCCAATCGCTCGGGCTAAGATCATTATTTTCAAAGAAAATACCGCTATATCCATTATCCCAAAACATAGTTATATCACTTACAAAACCATCAGTTGTATCAAGTGCTGCGATATTAAGGGGTAATGAATATAAAGATATAATATCTATCGCAAGATGTGCAAAATCTACTCCATTTGAATCTGTCACAATATGTATGTCATACGTCCCTACTGTATCATACCCAAGTTCGTTTACATCAATGACGCCTTTAATAGGCTTATTTATGCTCACAGCATTATCAACATAATATCGACTACCAAAAAAACCACTCTCCTCTGCTCCCCAGAGTACATATTCAATGGAGTACTCAAAATTGTATTGGGATAAAATTTTAGCCGCCTCCTTTACAGCGCCAACCCCTGTCCCATTGTTATTGGCACCAGGACACCTGATATAATTTATTGTATCGCTTGGATCGTTGCCGCAAGAAACTGCATCACAATGTCCCCCTATTATCACTGTTGTCTCAGGATGGACTACACCAGGCTGAACAGCTACAATGTTACATACTGCATTAGGTAAATACGATTGCATATCAACATAATCACTATCTACCATTATGATAAAATCTCTCACCCCGCCAATGTAGATATTATTATCACTCTCGTATATGCTATTGATTATTGAAGAAGCACTTTCTATCTCTTGCCAGTTCAATCCTCCATCTGGGGTAAAATAAAGACTACCATTAGTCCCTCCTATCCATCCTTCATCCACCGTCCTGAAATATACCTCTCTGAAATTAGCAGTGGAAAAGCTAATATCCTCCCAGATGCCTCCTCCATCCACAGTTCGGAGGAGTGCGCCATTATCACCACATATCCATCCTGTATCAGCATTCATAAAGAATATTCCATGGAAATTACCACTGATTGGTGAAGGTTGCTGATTCCATACCTCTCCCCCATCTGATGAATGATATATCTTCCCAAAATATCCGCAGAACCAACCTTCTAAAGAATCGACAAAAAAGATATCTCGCGTTACCGGAACCCCTGTATTCACAGTATCCCAGGTCATTCCAGCATCGTCCGTCCTGCCTACAACTCCTAAGTTTGACAATATCCACCCCTTCTTCCCTGTTATAAAATACATATCCTGAATACTGGAAGGTAATAGAGAATCTCGCTCCTCAAAATTTTCACCTCCATCGGATGAGAAATAGACCTGTCCTGCATTTGAAAAGATATACAATGTCTCTGGAGCGGGATTATGAACCCCATATGGCTCAATTGGCAACTGTTTCATCTTTACCCAGAGGTAGCCATTATTAGTGGTGTAATAGAGGAGACTATCGGTCGATACAAGGTAACATAAAGTGTCAGAAAAAATATGCCCCGTATACTCACCTGACCAATACTCGTAATACCATTCTGGCCATCTCCAATGAGGCACCCAATAAACTCGTTTATAAGCCTCAAGCCCTATGGATTGAAAATATTCAAGGAGATAGTCCTCTGCCTTACTCATATCGTATGTGTCATACCACCTTGTAAGAATAAGGGTGGAATCTCCTAAAAAGAATATACTATCCTCACCTGATATCTCCCTGACCCACTTCATCAATTCTATACTGTCTACCTGAGAAATAATAGAGTCAATAGTAGGCTCATAGGAAACTTCACTATAGGAAAAAAGAACCAAAATAATAATCATCATACCCCCCTTTTTTGGAACTTATTTCACTTTATAATTCTATATATTTCTACTCTTTCCTTCACTTTTAATCTAAAATGTGTATAAATTGTGTGCTTCTTATTAATTAAATTATAATAATTTTATATAGTTTGTCAATATAAAAATATTCTGGAATTTCATCATTTTTTCGTATGGGTAACCCTTGAAGGCTGGGTCAAAACCCTGTTCTGTCTTTACGAGCGACAGCAGGGAGCGTAGCAAACCCTTTACCCCGTTAGATAGCAAGCATCTAACGGGGTTTATTTACAAGGCAATCATGAGATTGCTTCGGGACTTCATCCCTCGCGATGACATTACGAGACAGCCTCCAAGACCTGCCCCTACATTTCCAAACATCCTGACGTATTGTTCTTATCCCCTTTCTCCCACTAACTTACCAACTGACCAACACATAAATCTTCTTTGTGTCCTTTGTGTCTTTGTGGTGAAAAAACAGTGGCGAAAACGGTTAACACTCCTCACATATCATATTCCCTTATGACCTCCAGTATCTCGGAGGGTAAGGTCGATTCCTTTAAGGCAGATCTGAATTCCTCCTGACGGCACATTCGTGATATACGGGCCAGGACATTGATATAGTTCTTCTTGGCCTCCTCTGGTGCAACGATCAAGAATACAATGGACACGAGTTTTCCGTCCAATGATTGAAAATCCAGACCCTTTTTAACAATTGCTACCACCAGGAGTAGGTCCTTAACAGCTTCAGTGCGCGCATGGGGTATTGCTATCCCTTCCACTACACCCGTGCTCTCCAGTTCTTCTCTCTCTCTTATCTTCTCCATGATAGGTTCTCTCGTCATTATTAAACCCTTGCTTAATGTCCTATCAACCATCATCTCTATCAACTTGAATTTGTCCTCTACCTCATCTACGATAAGAATTAAATCCTCGTCTAACAGTTCTTCTATCATTATCTCCCTCCCTCTTTTTCAATGAGAACCGGACATGGGACATGTTCGATCAACTGTTCTACTATCCTCCCATACTTCCACCCTTCTCTCCCTGCGCCTTGCTTATATCCCACAACAAGCAGTTCAACCTCTTTCTCCTTTACAAAACTCCGGATTATATCTATCGGGTTACCCTCCTTTAGAAACAGAGCTGTCCTTACCCCATTATCTACAGCTTTTTCCTCAAGATAATATAAATACTTCCAGCCTTCTTCTTCTATCTCTATTGCAGTATCGACCTCATTAGTTCCTCTGAGTTTTGAAACCTTTTTTACCATCTCTTGATCCACAATAAATAGGGCAAACAGGCTGGCAGAAAGACTCTTACTGAGCTCAATAGCCCTGTCCCAGGATGCCCTCATCTCTCCGGATACGATATACAATAGGATTTTTTTCATCAATACCCCCTTCCTTTCAACCTTTTCCTCCTGAAGAACTCTTCCCTTTCTTCCTCTTCCAGAGATTCCTCTATCCGCTTTATATCTTCTTCATATTCAGGAATGAATAGATTCTCAAGTGCATTTACCCTTTTCTGCGTCTTATTAATCTCTGAACCCAACTTCCATAATAGAGCCTCCCTTGCTGCCCACTGAACTGCGATCTCTAATACCTCTTTGAAATTCATCAACGCAAGGTCAAAATTCTCGTCAGTTGATTCAAGAGATGCATAACATCCTTCTTCAGGAATATCAATCATTAGTTCCGGAACTGGAATACCCATAATCGATCTCATCCGGATATCCACATAGGGCTGCTCCTTTGTTTTAGAAAATTTCCTCAAGTTATCCTTCCCCATAGAAACCACAGCATCTTCCAGTGCAATATATGCTTCCTTTAACTTTTCTGTTAAGTCCTCTTCCATCCTTTTAAAACCGTGTATATTACCCATAAGTTCCATTATCATAACTTCCCTCTTTTCATCCAGGAGGCTGTATCCTTCTCTGGCTATCCCTAATTCCTTTTTTAACTTCAGAAGATTGCTATGGGTGGGTGCTATAGCCACTACTTACTCCTGTATTCTTCAATTTCCTCTTTTGATAGCCTGACAAGCTCGGATTCCGGAAGATTCATAAGAACTTCCCATCCACGATTCAGAGTCTCCTCAATGGACCGACTCTCTGTCTTATCCTGATTAAGGAACTTCCCTTCAAAGTCTTTTCCAAACTTAAGATAATTTCTATCCACCTCAGATAATTCATCCTCGCCTATTATTGATGCAAGAGAGCGGACCCTCTGAACTCGAGAATAGGATGCGTATAACTGACTGTAGAGATCAGGATGGTCTTTCCTTGTCCGTCCTTCCCCTATGCCGTCCTTCATCAATCTTGACAGGGATGACATAATATCTATTGGGGGATAGATGCCTTTCTGATATAATTCTCTTGAGAGAACAATCTGCCCCTCGGTGATATATCCTGTAAGATCCGGGATAGGATGGGTGATATCGTCATTAGGCATAGTTAGTATCGGTATCTGGGTAATGGAACCTTCCCTACCCTTCACCCTTCCGGTTCGTTCATACAGAGTAGCAAGGTCACTGTATAGATATCCGGGGTAACCCTTTCTTGAAGGGACTTCTCCCATCGCTGAGGCTACTTCACGCAATGCCTCACAATAATTTGTGAGGTCGGTCATTATAACGAGAACATGGTTACCTTTATCAAATGCAAGATACTCTGCTGCTGTTAATGCACATCTCGGAGTTATGAGTCGTTCCACTGATGGGCTATCCGCAAGATTAATAAATGTAACAAGGCGGCTTAAAGCACCACCCTCTTCAAATCTTCTCATAAAGAAATCTGCATCATCGGCCTTTATGCCCATTGCCGCAAATATGATAATAAAATCCTCCTCCTTCGAAATCCTTGCCTGATTGACAACCTGAGCTGCTATCTCATTATGGGGCAATCCTGCACCTGAGAATATCGGAAGTTTTTGTCCACGAATCAATGTGGTGAGTCCATCTATTGCTGATATGCCAGTGAGTATATTCTCCCGGGGGTATTCCCGTGCATCCGGATTCAAAGGGTTACCATTAACATCTCTTTCTTCCTCACCTATAACCTCACCACAACCATCAATTGGTCTGCCGAGACCATCGAATACCCTCCCAATCATCTCTTCCGATACAGGAAGGGTCATTGGGGAACCGGTAAATCGAATCCGAACCTTCTCCCTGTCAATACCAGAAGTTCCAGCGAAAACCTGGCATACAGCACGATTCCCAGCCACTTCAAGGACTCTCCCAAGTCTATTTATATCACCCTGCTCAATCAGGACCAACTCACCAAAACCCACATTCTCCACACCTTCCACAATAAGGATGGGACCTGTTAATTCCTGTGCCCCTATATGTCTCTTATGGTATATACTATCCATATTCTTCCTTCAGGGTTTCAAATTCTTTCTCTACCCTTTCAGCCAATTTATCAAATTTATCTATCTCTTTATTTTCAATCTCTACGCCCATCCGTTTCAATTCAGAAAATATCGGTAGTTCTATAATCTTAAACAATGGAAGTCCCCTTTCTAAGAGATCCCGCGCGCGCTCACCAAAATCCAGTATAATCTTCAGCATTCTATATTGCTTTTCAGGGCTGCAATATGCATCCACCGGTGATAGGGCATTCTGCTGAAGGAATCCCTCCCTGATGAGTTCTGCTTCCTTTAAGGTTAATCTCTCTTTCTCGGGAAGTGCACCTTCTCCTACCATTTGGACTATCTGACGCAGGTGAGTCTCAACCGTGAGTGTCTCCATTACTCTGATACGAAGGCTACGAATAGGTATATCTTTAGCCTCCCACCATTTTGCAATCTCTTCAAAATAGCCTGAATATGAATTGGTCCAGGATATTGCAGGATAATGCCTTGCATACGCCAAATCCTTATCAAGGACCCAGAATGTGCGAACAAAACGCTTTGTGTGGCTGGTTACAGGCTCTGAAAAATCTCCTCCCGGAGGTGAAACTGCGCCAATCACAGAGACAGAACCTATTCTGTCTTCTGTAACCTTTACCCTTCCGCCTCGTTCATAGAACCCTGCAAGTCTTGAGCCTAAATAGGCAGGATAACCCCTCTCAGCTGGCATCTCTTCCATTCTACCAGATATCTCTCTGAGAGCCTCTGCCCATCTGGAAGTTGAATCTGCCATAAGCGCTACATCATAACCCATATCCCTGAAATACTCTGCCATAGTAATACCTGTATATATACTGGATTCCCTCGCGGTAACAGGCATATTGGAGGTATTTGCAATAAGGATAGTCCTTTCCATAAGGGATTTCCCGGACCTTGGGTCCTTGAGTTTAGGAAACTCTTCCAGGACCTGCGCCATCTCATTTCCCCTCTCCCCACAACCAATATATATGATAATATCTGCATCAGCCCACTTGGCAAGAGCGTGTTGAGTTACCGTTTTTCCTGTGCCAAACCCTCCAGGTATTGCAGCAACCCCTCCCTTGGCAAGGGGAAAGATGGAATCGATTACCCTCTGACCGGTAAACAGTATCTCTTCGTGGGGAAGTCTTTCAATAAAGGGTCTCTTTTTCCGAACCGGCCATGTGTGGAAGAGTTTAACCTCTCTTCTTTCACCCTCTTTATCTTCTATAATACAGATCGTATCCTCTACTCTATATCCTGGTAATTCTATTATCTCTAACACCTTACCATATACTCCCGGGGGAATGAGAATACGATGTCTGATAAGGGATGTCTCTTCAACCTCTCCAATTATGGTATTTGGAACAACCAAATCGTCTTTCTTCAAGTGAATATCCACCTCCCATTCCCTGTCCCTGGATAATGGTTTGGGGTTTAGCCCTCTCTTGATAAAAATACCCTGCTCTTTTCTTATAACGACAAGTGGTCGTTGGATACCATCAAATGTGCAGCCAATTAGACCAGGACCCAATTCCACCGATATTGGATTACCTGTGCCAGAGACTCTTGTTCCTGGACTGATTCCCGTTGTTTCTTCATACACCTGAATTACTGCTTCCTCCCCGTTTATCTCTATCACTTCACCAATGAGTTCCTCATCCCCTATCCTGACCTCTTCGTTCATCTTAAGACCCGATGTCTTCCTTGATACTACGATAGGACCTGAAATTCTGTAAAGGACCCCTTCACCCACTATTTTCTCCCAACATTGAAACAATTATCTTTCTGTTCCTGTGAATGACATTCTGAGAGATGACATTGAAACGAAAATCATATTCGCACTCCTCGCAGCGGAGAAGAAACCCTGTCTCTATTGGCTCAACCCCTACCATTAGATTATGAATTTTCTTTACTATTTTTTCGTATATTTCCTTATCTTTCTCTCTGGTCACAAGAACCATTTTTTCTCTTTCCTTATCTATTATTTCCTCACACTTTGATTTTATCCATTCACTCATTTCCTCTCTTTTTAGCATCTCAAGGAGACATTGTTCCATATCCAATGCGAGTTGATCCAGAACTTTCTGACGCACAGAAAGAATCTCCTTCTTTTCGTCAATTCTCTTCTCCGAGATTATCCTTCTCTTTTCTTTCTCGAAAAATTCCTCTCCCTTTTTCTTAGCCTCCTCCTCTATTTCCTTTGCCTCTTCCTTTGCTCCCTTTAGTATGCGTAACCTTGCCTTCTTTGCTCTGGATACAACCAGTTCTGCTTCCTCATTTGCCTTATTTATTATCTTCTTCTCTAAATCCTCTATGCCTTTCTTCATACTTCTATAGATAAAACGCGTTTTATCAATTGCAATGTCCTGCCTCTTTCTCTCCATCCAACCTTAGAAGGAATCTCTACAACCAGGGGCATTTTACCTTCGGTCTTCTGTTTATCGACCTTATCCCTGATGAGATCGGCCTCCTTCTCTGTTATGAATATGAGTCCTATCTCCTCATCTTGCAGGGACTTTTCGAATTCCACATCAACCGTTTCTCTGTCCATAGTAACCACTGTATCAACTCCTGCAAGATTGAACCCAAGACAGGTGAACTCATCACCTATAACCTTTATCTTCATACCTTAACTAAGATAAGAATTGCTACGATAAGTCCCCAGATGGCAAGTCCTTCTGCAAGACCTGCAAAGAGGATAGCAGTACCCATAATCTCTGGCTTTTCTGCAAGGGCAGCCATAGCAGCAGGTCCAATTTTGGAAAGCGCAATCCCTGCCCCTAAAACAGCTACAGCAATTGAGAAGCCCGCTGCAAGGAAAGCCCATGCTGTAGCTTTTTCGCCAACTACTTGACTCACTTCCTCTTCTGCACCAAAGAGGGAAAAAGGAGTAACAAGAACAATTATACCAAGAAGCACAAGTATCAATGCAGCAACTCTTAAACCGGTGTTCAGTGTTTTCAACCGCTCAATTTTGACTTTAAAACTATTCATAAATACCTCCCTATTATATCTTTATTGGTTTATATAGTTTTCCACCCTTCTTAAAGAATCGTGAGTAAAACTCATAATATTCCAAACGGAGTGCCTGTATAAAAACTATCATTCCTTCAAGGGCAATAATGAAAAGATGCCCGGTAATGAGTGTAGAATATTTTCCGACACCAACCATCTCACCCATCATATCAGCTATTGTGATTATAGAGATGGTAAGAATTACATGGCCTATATTGAATGCAGCAACCCGAATAAATGAAAGGGTATTGGAAATCATAGCAAGCGATAGATGTATCACCTCGCCCAGAGATATAAGAAGATAACTTGTATTGAAGCCCTTTGAAATTGCCTCCTTTATGGGCTTACCCAGAGCAACGATGAGAATTGCTATCGCGGTAACACAGGCTTCTGTGATGATTACTTTTTTAGATAGGTTATTTAACAGAGAAAAAGCCAGAAGAATTATTGACAGATAGAATATAAAGCCTGGTAAACCTTCCCCTGAAAGGAACAGTTCTTCCTTATCCCCGTTCAAACCCTCCTCAATAAGCCGTATTATAAATCCAACACTTATCATTCCAATCCCGAGATAAATTGCAAAAAGCATTGCTTTCTCTGTATTTTCAAAGGGAGAAAACCAGATAGGATCAAAGGGATGCATTCCAAAGAATTCCCCAAATAGGATTCCAAATATAACAGAGGAAAACCCCATTACAATTGGGAACAGCGCATATTTTCTTAATAAGCGAATAAAACATAAACCGATACCCAAAAGAATAAGAACCAATCCGTGTCCGAAATCACCAAACATAATACCATACATCAGGAGGAAGGTAATGGTTGTTGGGATGGTCGGATCAATTCCCCTATATGAAGGAATACCATAGGTCTTGATAAGGAATTCGAATGGTCGGAACAAAGAGAGATTATTGAGTTTTGTAGGAGCCTTCTCTGCGTTTTTACTCCTTCTGTTTATAAGTTCCTCCTCGATGATATACAGGTTAAGTTCTTTTCCCCTTTCCTTTATTTCAGAAACCATTCTGCTCGGCAAGTATGCCTCAATAAAGAAAACCTGTTCTGTTCTGGCCATCCTATTTACCCATTGTAATTCTTTTAATGAAACATCCACATCCCTCCTCAAACCCAATATCCTCTCTTCAACATCCTCTCCCATCTCACGAATGGAACCCTGAATAGTTGCCCTCTCCTCCTTTATCTCCCAGAAATCTATTTCAATAGAATCCTTAAGTGTTGAAATTGAACCTTCCAACAGATTAAACCCTTCAACCCTGTTGAAACGGACCTGTTTTAAGATCTTATTAAGCATTTCCTCATCTTCGGCAGGATAGAAGATCATTACCGGAATTCTATCTATTTGAGGAGGTCTAAAATATAAATGAAAATCCATGCCCTCTATCACTTCCAGGAGATTTTCTTTCTCTTCAACCGGTATGATCCCTCCCAAGACCCTCAAGAACCTATTCTCACCAAGATCCTGAATGGACGCATCAGAATCAGGAAAGAGTGCAAGAAGTTCTGCTATGATATTGAGTTCTGTCTCTGAGGTCTTTAGTTCCTTTAGCCTTTCCTGCTTCTTACCCAACTCTACCTGGAATTCATTTAAGAACTCTCCTGCTTCTTTTGCTACCTCAGTTGCATCCACAGCATGGACAAAAGATTCTCTTTTAACATTTACATCAAAGTATTCGATAATGCTTTCAATTCTATCTTTCTGTTCTGTCAGGTTTTGATAGGTTTCTCCATATTTGGGTTCTAAAAGATTTTCATCCGTAAATTCAACCACATGGAACTTACCTTCGCGGCCAAAGAATTCAAGAACTTCAGTAAGGTCTTCTCTGGTCGTTGCGAGGAGAAATCGAGACATTAATTCCGGAACCCACATATTAAATCATTCCTGCTATTTTGTTAATTCTTTCCTCTTCGATATGCATCAATTTTGCATAGTAGATCGAGAGTAATTGGTCAATCTTCATATCGAGCAGTAAGAAGAATGCAAGGATGGACCTCATCGTAAACATTCTCATCTTGAAATCCTTATAGAATAAACGATAGAATTCCTTTATCATTTCCTCTCTTTTGATTCCTTCTTCATCTTCTATCCTCTGACAAACTTCTCCTTCTGGTATCAAAAACCTCTTCAGTTCATAAGGCTCCATCTTATAATATTTCTTCAAGCGATAAATCCAGTTTCTGTTGGTAAGATTGATAAGAAAGAGTATGAGCTCCCTGGTTTCTTCTCTTTCCGATTGTGGAAGTCCAGAGGCAGCTTCAAGAAGTGAATAATAATAATGTTGATCCAGTTGAATCTCTATATCAACTATCCTTTCTGTATCCTTGAACCTGGAATATCCCTTCTTCCATGCATTCTTCCAGAATCCATCCTTCAGAAGAGCGTTAAGGTCTTCAATGTTTATATCTTCTTTTTCCAAAAAAAAGCAGTAGTATCCTCTGCCGCCACGGAGGATTGATTTTATATCTTTGAGTTCATAGATCCTTCTGTATGCTTCAAAGAATGCGGATGAAGAACCAGAAAGTCGTTTTTGGACTGAGATTGATAGTTCAAAGGAAATATGTGTTAAGTGTCTTGGCATATTGTACTTTTCAATAGGGAATCTTTTCAGTAAATTCATACTTCGGATATAACTATTGAATCCAGATAGCCCGTGTGATTTAATGAGGACTCCTATTTCCTCTGAAGTGGGGAGTATAGAATATATGGCGCGGAGTTTCGGGTAAACTGAGTAGTACATTTAGTCCTTTAACAATCCTTTTATAAGTTTATTCAGTAATTTATCCTTGATGAGTTCGTATCGATTCTTCCACTCCTTCTCAAGGTCTTCTGATTCCTTTTCAATATCCCTCTTCTCATCTATTCGAGCATTAGTTATCCGTTCTCTATATCCTTCAATTATGGATCTCGCTTCCTTCTTTGCATCGGCTATAATTCCCTTACTCTCCTTTTCAGCCTCTCTTCTTATCTTCTCAGCTTCCTTCTCAGCATCCTGCAAGACTTTTCTTGCATTTCTTTCTATTGAAAGAACCTCCTTAACCCCCTTTATCATTATCTTCTCTCCTCTTCTTGAACCTCCTGAATTCAATAACGATATAACACACTATCCCGACGAAGATAATTGCTCTTATAAATACAAAGAACCAGAGTAAAACGATTGTAGGAATATTCACAAAGTAAAGAATAAATCCAAAAGGAAAAAAGTCAAGTGGGGAGGACAAGTCGCTTCGCTCCAATTGAAGAATGAAGATTGTTCACCACAAAGAC
>JAGLZA010000127.1 GCA_023131835.1 Caldifarciminota bacterium | reverse complement strand
GAAGGGCTTTGTGTCCTTTGTGCCTTTGTGGTGAATAAAATGGGAGTGGGGCGGAGGCATTTTATCTATTGACAATAAAATTGTATGTCTATATACTTTCAATAATGGATATTAATAAATCTCTTATTGAGATTGGGATAAAATTATCATCAGAGAGAAATCTTGATAGGTTACTTTATTTGATTCTTCAGAGCGCTCGTTATATATGTAACGCCGATGCTGGAAGTCTTTATCTGAAAGAGGAAAAACATCTTTGTTTCGCCGTATCTCAGAATGCTACACTGGAAATAAAAATGGGCAGTGAAGAATTTCGTAAACTCTTCTCTCCGCATACAATTCCCATATCTAACAAATCTATTGCGGGTTGGAGCGCAGCAAACAAGAAGGTCCTCAATTTAGGAGATGTATATCAAATAAAGAATGCACCATATTCCTTTGACAGGAAATTCGATAAAGAAACAGGATACAGGTGTCATTCAATGCTTACAGTTCCAATGAAGGACAAAGAAGATAACCTCATAGGTGTCTTCCAGCTCATAAATAAGAGGAAAGCCGATAAGATTGAACCTTTTACTAAAGATGATGAAAAAGTAGCAGAAGCACTTGCCTCACAGGCATCTGTTGCAATAAATAATGTTCAACTAACAGAAGAGATAAAAGCTGCCCACCTTGAGACAATCTACAAGTTGGGACTCGCGGCTGAATATAAGGATGAAGAGACAGGGAACCATATTAGAAGAATGTCTGAATTTTCAAAGATAATAGCAGAAAGCCTTGGGTTAGATGAAGGATTTATTGAAACAATATATCATGCCAGTCCACTCCACGATGTTGGTAAGATAGGCATCCCTGATAACATACTGACAAAAGCCGGAAAACTAACACCAGAGGAGTGGAAAATAATGAAGGGACATACCATCCTTGGGTATCAACTGTTAAAGGATTCTCATTCAAAAATTATGCAAATTGCTTCCGAGATTGCATATACCCATCACGAGAGATGGGATGGTAAGGGTTATCCAAGAGGGTTATCCAAAGAAGAAATACCTCTGACCGGTCGGGTCGTCAGCCTTGCTGATTTCTTCGATGCCGTAACCTCTTCGAGACCATACAGGGATAAACCCTTCCCTCTTCCTAAAACACTCCGCATAATAAAAGAAGAAGCGGGAAAACACTTCTGCCCAAAAATCGTTGATGCTTTCTTTGATTCTATTGATAGGATCAAGGAGATTCATTATATTCTTTCTGAAGGTGTCAGGTCTTGACATCTGACATTTTATTTTGCGTGAGATCTACCCAGAATTAGACACAGATAATACAGATAGGCGCTCCGCGCCAATGCAAAATGAAGAGGGCAAAATGCAAAATTCCTCTCCACCCAACCCTTAATTCGCAGATTTTGGAGTAGCAGAGCTTGCTCTGCGCTTCTCGGGGCATTTACCCCATTAGATATGAAA
>JAGLZA010000126.1 GCA_023131835.1 Caldifarciminota bacterium | reverse complement strand
AGGCAAAGGCCGAAAACAGCTAACATCTTTCATATATTTTTAAAAAAACGGAGAGCAAGTTCTGCTACTCCAGTATCTGGATATTGGAGAACCTCGCGTTCACATCTCTATATAGGGAAAAGGCATACCTTTCCTATTGTGGGAGCGGGCTTCTGTGGCTGGGTCAGACTGTCATTGCGAGGAGCGAAGCGGCGACGCAATCTCGGGGGTGGAAGAGATTGCTTCGCAAGGGAAGAGAAGGGCAAGACATGTCTTGCCCCTACATGCAATGACCAAATGGGGATTTTGACCCAGCCTCTGGAAACCGCTCCTACTCTGTAATGTAGGAGCGACTTCGTGAGTCGCGAAATTGGAGTAGCGCAAACAAGTTGCACTCCCCGTAAGAACGTGATATATCAAGCCCGATAATGTCACACTGCCTGCCCCGTGAAATGTGTAACTATTTCACTGAGGTCAAGTACCGAGCCTGAGGGATTGACTTTTGGTATTTTCTACTATATAGATGTTAGCATGGAAAGAATTTTAAAAAGCCCATGGGCTTATCCCGGAGAGGAACTCATTCATGAACTCGGTGTTTCGCAAGATACAGGACTGGCTACTCAAGAAGCAAAAAAAAGGCTTAAACGATATGGGCCAAACCGTCTCCGTGAAACGAAGAGAAAGAGCCCCTGGAAAATCCTTTTCGAACAGTTCAAAGGTCTCATCGTCGCACTTTTAGTTGTTGCTGCTCTGGTTTCCTTTTTCTTTGGAGATTTCATCGGATCTATAGCAATTGTGGTGGTAATCATGATTAATGCATCTATCGGTTTTTTTACGGAGCTGAAAGCAGTTCGTTCTATGGAGGGCTTGCGACGATTGGGAAGTGTTAGTGTAAGGGTTCGCAGAGATGGCGAAATCCAGGAAATACCTGCCGAAGGACTAATCCCCGGAGACATCGTTGTGCTGGAGGGTGGAGATATTGTTAACGCCGATATCCGTCTACTCACATCGTCAAAACTCCAGACGGATGAATCAGCACTTACAGGTGAATCCTTGCCTGTCAGTAAATCCATAGAAACACTTGATGTAGATGTTCTTCTGGCTGAACGAGTAAATATGCTTTACAAAGGAACTTTTGTAACTCGAGGCTCCTGTGAAGGCATCGTTATAACAACGGGAATGGAAACAGAGCTGGGACAAATATCTTCTCTCGTAGAGGAAGCAGAGGAAGAAATCACACCCCTGGAAAAACGTCTTAACCAACTGGGTCATAAACTTATCGTAGCTACTTTAATCATAGCAGCATTTGTGGCTACCGCAGGAATTCTTGTTGGAAAAGGGGCATTTCTGATGATTGAAACATCTATTGCTCTTGCGGTTGCAGCTATACCTGAAGGCCTACCCATTGTGGCTACAATTGCTTTGGCACGTGGAATGTTGCGTATGGCCCGACGTAATGCACTGATAAGTCAACTCTCGGCAGTGGAAACCCTGGGCTCTACGAATGTCATCTTTACGGACAAAACTGGCACGTTGACTGAAAACCGAATGACGGTCACCTTAATTGCTCTTGACTCAGGCGATATAGAGGTTAGTGGTGAATCAGTAGTAAGTGAAGAAACATTCACAAGGAATGACGAGAGGGTTGCTCCTTTGAAAAATGAGAGTTTACGAAAGGCATTGGAGATTAGTATTCTCTGCAATAATGCTTCCTTACAATCGAAAGAATTGAATGAGGAAAGCAAAGTAGTTGGAGACCCAATGGAAGGAGCTCTTCTGGTAGCAGGAGTCAAGGCAGGACTCTATAGGGAAGAACTTACCCGGAATTTGCCAGAGGTTCGTGAAGAGGCATTCGATTCAGATGTTAAAATGATGGCTACATTTCATAAAGATAACGATAGATACCTCGTTGCCGTGAAGGGTGCTCCTGAGTATATACTAAATTTATCTTCCCATATCCTTACTGAAGAAGGTGAAAGGGAAATGAGCGATGGAAAACGAAAGGAATGGCTAAACAAAAACAACCAAATGGCTGAGGAAGGTCTCCGTGTTGTCGCCATCGCTACAAAGATTGCAGATTCCATCGATTCCGAACCCTATAAGCATCTAACCCTTCTGGCTCTGATTGGCCTGGAGGACCCTCCGCGCAAGGATGTGCGTAAGGCTATCGAATTGTGCCATGATGCAGGTATAAAGGTGGTTATGGTGACGGGTGACCAGGCTGTTACAGCAAGCAATATTGGCTCTGATGTAGGTCTGGCCGATAAAAATGAGATTGAAGTGATTCATGGAAAAGACCTCAAAAATCCTGATGAATTATCTGAAGAAGAAAAACAGAAAATTCTGCAGGTTCCTATTTTTGCACGGGTGAGCCCAGGGCAAAAACTCAACCTTATCGATCTATACCAAAAGAACGGAGCTATCGTTGCTATGACCGGTGACGGAGTGAACGATGCACCGGCTCTCAAAGAAGCCGACATTGGCATTGCCATGGGACAGCGAGGGACAGAGGTGGCACGAGAGGCTGCTGATATGGTTCTTCAGGATGACTCATTCCCTACAATCGTTGCTGCTATTGAACAGGGACGCGTTATATTTAACAATATTCGAAAATTCGTTCTCTACCTAATTTCATGTAATGTCAGTGAAATTATGGTTGTTACCTCAGCAACGATAGTGAATCTGCCGTTACCAATTCTACCCTTGCAGATTCTGTTTCTCAACCTTGTCAGCGATGTGTTTCCAGCGCTCGCACTCGGGGTTGGGGAAGGAGATAAAAATGTCATGAAGCAACCACCTCGCAATCCCGGAGAACCAATTCTTGCTCGTCGCCACTGGCTCGATGTAGGCAGATATGGTTTTCTGATGACTATTTCGGTATTTGGAGCCCTTATACTGGCACTTAAATGGCTCGGGATGGGAGAAAGACAGGCTGTTTCCGTTTCATTTCTCACCCTGGCATTTACGCAATTATGGCATGTTTTTAATATGCGCGATAAAGGCTCTAATTTCCTTCGTAACAGCATCACACGGAATCCTTTTATCTGGGGAGCACTATTTATATGTATAGGATTACTCCTGGTTGCGCTCTATGTTCCGGTTCTTTCGGATGTGCTCAAGTTGGTCAACCCCGGGATGAAGGGCTGGATTATAGTAATTGCGATGAGTCTTATACCATTGGTAGTCGGACAGTTTATAAAAGCCAGAGGTAGTAGAGAATTTCAGTGATACTGCTGTTATTACTAAGTAATATGTCACTTATTGTACTACAATAAATGTCGTATTCCCATCAGCCATTCGGACTTGCCACACGAAAAGACGCGGTCAATTTTCCCAGTTCACCTTCTGAAATAACACTAATTGAAAGTTGATAACCTATTGATATGTTCCGTTACTGCTCCCGGGTTTTAGCAATATCAAAAAACCTGTATTTCACGGGGTGAATGTCCACACTTACTTAATCAAGATTAGATTTCTTACCTCCGTAAAACCATTTGTATTTAGTCGGCAAAAATAAACACCACTTGTAACCTTCTCACCCCGGTCATCCCTTCCATCCCAAACAGCCATGTGATTGCCTGACTCCTTATTGGCATCAACCAGAGTTCGCACTAATCTACCAGTAATATCATAGACCTTAAGCGTCACTTGCTGCTCCTGCGACCCAGTACCGGCAATCTGATACCTGATACTGGTAACTCGGGTAAATGGATTGGGAAAGTTCTGCACTAACCTGGTTATTGATGACTGATTACTATCTATTTCTTCTACTCCTGTTTGATCACTGATCACTGATATGCTGTTATCATCATAATTAGCCACATAAGTCCGGTTATTGATCTGGTTCCAGGTAAAAGCACGAGGTCCATCTCCAACCGGGATTGCTGTGATTACTAAATTGGTTGCACCATCAATGAACGTGACATTATCGCTTCCAGTGTTGGCGCAGTATACCTTATTATTGGTCGAGTCCCAGACAAGGGCACGAGGTCCATCTCCAACCGGGATCGTTGTGATCACTGAATTGGTTGCACCATTAATGATTGTGACATCATCGCTTCCAGTGTTGGCGCAGTATACCTTATTATTGGTCGAGTTCCAGACAAGGGCGCAAGGATAATTTCCAACCGGGACCGTTGTGATCACTGAATTGGTTGAACCATTAATGACTGTAACATCATCGCTCCAGCAGTTGGCACAGTATACCTTATTATTGGTCGAGTTCCAGACAAGGGCACAAAAGTTATTATTAGGATCTAGCTCTCCAACCGGAACCCTTGTGATCACTGAATTGGTTGCACCATCAATGATTGTGAGACTATCGTTAGGAGTTCCATAATATCCCTTGTTGGTGCAGTATACCTTATTATTGGTTGCGTTCCAGACCAAGGCACAAGGACCACCCCAAGAATTATATCCAACCGGGACCGTTGTGATTATTGAATTGGTTACACCATTAATGATTGTGACATCATCGCTTCCATAGTTGACGCAGTATACCTTATTATCAATCGAGTTCCAGACAAGGGCAAGAGGATAATCTCCAACCGGGACCGTTGTGATCACCGAGTTGGTTGCACCATCAATGATTGTGACATCATCGCTCTCAGAGTTGGCGCAGCATACCTTATTATTGGTCGAGTTCCAGACAAGGGCACAAGGCTTATCTCCAACCTGGGGCGCTGCGATCACCAGGTTGGTTGCACCATTAATGACTGTGACATTATCACTTGCGTAGTTGGCGCTGTATACCTTATTATCAGTCGAGTTCCAGACCAGGGCATAAGGATTAAATCCAACTGAAAACGTTTTGATCACTGAATCGGTTGCACCATCGATGATTGTGAGACTATTGTCTAACATGTTGGCGCTGTATACCTTATTATTGGTCGAGTTCCAGACCAGGGCATAAGGCCAATCTCCAATCGAGACCGTTGTGATCACTGAGTTGGTTACACCATCGATGATCGTGATATTATCGCTTGCGGAGTTGGCGCTGTATACCTTATTATCGGTCGAGTTCCAGACCAGGGCATAAGGCGCAGTTCCAACTGGGAGCCATGTGATTACTGAATCGGTTGCACCATCAATGATCGTGACATTATTGCTAGAGTGGTTGGCGCAATATACATTATTATTGGTCGAGTTCCAGACAAGAGCATAAGGTCCACTTCCAACATAGAACGATGTGATCACCGAATCGGTTGCACCATCGATGACTGTAACATTATAGCTATTGAAGTTGGCGCAATATACCTTATTATTGGTCGAGTTCCAGACCAGGGCATAAGGTCCAGTTCCAACGTCGACCGTTGTGATCACTGAATCGGTTGCACCATCAATGATCGTGACATCACCACCGGGTCCAGAGTTGGCGCAATATATCTTGTTATTGGTCGAGTTCCAGACAAGAGCACGAGGATAATTTCCAACCGGGATTGCTGTGATCACTAAATTGGTTGCACCGTCAATGATCGTGACACTATTGCTATAATAATTGGCGCTGTATACCTTATTATCAGTCGAGTTCCAGACAAGAGCACGAGGTCCTTCTCCAAGCAGAATGGTTGTGATCACCGAATTGGTCGCACCATCAATGACTGTGACATTATCGCTATCAAAGTTGGCGCTGTATACCTTATTATTGGTCGAGTTCCAGACTAAATCATGTATTGCCTGTCCTGCTGGTATCCATGCAATCCTCTGGTTGGTCTCACCATCGATTGCAATCACGCATCCACCATCTCCACCAGCATAGACTGTATTGTTGGTAGAATTATAGGCAAGGCACTTCGGATATCCCACACTATCTGCTGATATGCAAATAGTAGTCTCCAGCCACTGGGCATTGGCGATCCCGACCAAGCCAAAGCAAAGTATAATAATAATATATTTCATCTTAACACCTCCTTGTAAGTTTATTGATATTGTACATACATTCCATTATTTATATTGAAGCCTGACCCCATTTATGTCCATTTTAACCTCCTTTTTTTGCTTATTTTTTTCCCTCAAGACCCGGGATTATTCATTAGTTCCTGTCAACGGGTCTCCCTGTCTCTTTGTTTTTTTCATCACCTCTTTTCTCCTCTGTTTCTTACATCTCTCCACATCCTTAGAACCAGTATATTTTTCAAATTAATCAACAATAAGCTTACTTAACTACCGTAAGTTTTCTTGTAAATGCTCCATCCGGTGTTGAAACCTTTAAGAAGTAAATGCCAGAAGTAACAGAAGATGTATTTACCTCTGCACTATAAATTCCTACCTGCCTGTAATGATTGCCAAATGATTTTACCAGTCTCCCAGTAACATCAAAGAGAGAAATCTGTATGTTTCCAGGTTTCGTAATGGCATAGGAAAGTGTTGCCATACCTCTCGTAATATTCGGAGCAATTTTCAGATATGCAGAAGCAGGGGTTTCTGCAACTCCTGTCTGCTGTCCGTATTTTATTGTCAGGTAGTCGTGATTCGTTCCATTATAGGAATGACCGATTACATATACGAATCCCGAATCATCAATTGCTATACCGCGACCTGCATCATTACCGTAGCCTCCATCATAGATCACGGTCCACTGGATATTGCTATCCCCGTCTAATTTTATGGTTCGACAATCCCAGTCTGTTCCAGAATAAATATCACCGTTTACATAGATGTAACCCGCAGAGTCAACTGCAACACCCCTGGCACCTTCATCATTATTACCTGTATCAATGATTTTATTCCATAGAAAAGTGCCATCTGCGAGATACTTGACAATCAGCCAATCAGTGGATGTATTCTCAACCCAGCCAGCGAGATAAACACAGCCCACGTTGTCCACTGCAATTGCACCTGTAGGCATAAACTCATTAGTTCCCGATGCGTATATTTTAAACCACTGAGGGACTAAAAACGCATTGTATTTAACAGTGCCCCAGTCTGCGGTTGTGTTCCAGACAGTACCGGTAACATAAATATACCCCGCATCATCCATTGTAATAGCCCATCCGTTGTTATTCACACCTGTGCCACCTGACCAGGCATTCTCAGAGATATAATTGCCGTCCAGATCACATTTGACAGTAAGATAATCCCATGTACCATTTGGACTTATGTAATCCCCAATCATATAGAGATATCCTCCTACTGTGTCCACTACAATATCATGGCAGCCCTGATCAATATCTGACCCCCAATCATGGGTCTTATTCCATAGAAGAAAGCCGTCTGCCCTATACTTGATGTAGCGCCAGTCATGAATTGTATTGTCAGGAGTCCAGCCAACTACATAGACATTGCCTGAGTTATCTACTTCAACTGCACATGCTATATCATCACCATTTCCAGAGTCATATGTTTTCCACCATATTAAGGTGCCGTCCGCATCGTATTTGACAGTAAGCCAATTATAACCTACTCCATCATAAGTATTGCCGGTCACATAGACAAAACCTGCTGGATCCACTGCAATATCCTCTCCCCAATCATCATAACTCAAGCCACCTGTTTTGACCCAGACTTCTGTAGGCGGGTCTTCGGCAAGCACTGTACTCGGGATAGCAAATGCTACCAACAACAGGGCTATCAGATACTTCTTCATTTTAACCTCCTTTTTTTGCTTATTTTTTCCCTCAAGACCCGGGATTATTCATTAGTTCCTGTCAACGGGTCTCCCTGTCTCTTTGTTTTTTTCATCACCTCTTTTCTGTTTGATTTGTTTGTCACATTTTCAAAACGAAAACCGCAGATATAACAGTATTCTGCAAATGCAACCTTAATCGGTGCCCCACATCTCGGACATTGCGAAATCAACTTAAGCCCACAGTACGGACAGGTACTATCTCTATCTTTCCCCAGATAATTACAACGCGGGCATATCTTCTTTCCTATGTTACTCATAACTAAATTATAAGTGACTGCGTTAAAAAAACGTTAAAAAAGAGGGAGAATAAGAAAAAAATAAATTTTTTTAAAAAGGAAAAATATATCGGAATTAAGTCAGTTAGTCTGTGATGATTATCTTTTTATAGAGTTCAATTGTTTCAGGGCTTGGCTCAACATTTAACTCATCTTTAAGGCTTTTCTTCAAACGTTCAAATTGCCTGACTGCACCTACCCGATCACCCTGGTTATACAGACCCTGCATAATAATCTGGCATGCCTGTTCGTCACTTGCATCAAGAATCAAAAGTCTCTGCGCAAAAAGGACTGCTTCTCGCCATTCAACACGTTCCATACACCTCATTGCCAACCAGAATAACAGGTCTCTTATCCTGCCCTCCAATTCAAGCTGTTTATCAACTATAGGCTGGCTATAGAATTCGGGTAGGAAGTCACCCTTGTATAAAGTGATTGCCCTGCGCGCTCTATCCTCCGCTGGATGGAATTTGCCACATTGCTTAAGGTTTTGCCACTCTTTAACAAGCGAGCCAAACGTCCATAAATCTGCCTGGGTAAGTTCCTTGTTGAGCGTAAGAAACGGACCTTTCTGAAGGATAATTTTATTGCCCAGAGCCTTGTTGAGATGAGTCAGTGCAACCCGCAAATTTACTTGTGATTTTTTCTCGGTTGTCTCTGGCCAGAGATAGGAAGCCAGGATTTCTCTGGTCGCACCACGAGAACCAGATTGCACAAGAATTAGCGCCAATAATTCTTGTGATTTTCTGGACTGCCATTCTTTTTTGGCAACCACATTCAACTCACCAGGTTTCTTAACCGATAGACCACCAAATGTGAATATATCAATTTTAGCTACCTCGACAACATGCATTTTTTCACGGACAAACTTGAGGGCATTATTGAATCCCTTTTTCTTCATAACCTTACAAAGACTGAAAATTTTTGCAGTGGCACGCATGTCAAATAGCATTTTTAGTCCTTCTATGAGTATACCTTCTCCTTGCTCGCCACCCATAATAAGTCCAAAATTCACCAATATATCACTAATAATAGGTATTGCTCCTTTTGATAAAAGCATAGTTTTTGCTTTTTCCAAACAGTTTAGTGCCTCATGTCGCTGGTGTTTATGCAAAAGGACCAATGCCTTTGTGCCCAGAGCATTTGCAAATCGCGGTTTGAAGTGCAGTTTTTTCGCAAGTTTCAATGACTTATCTGCAAATTCCTCAGCAAGGTTTAGCTCACCTTTCTTTAGATAAATTATACTTTTAATGAACTGTAGATCGCAGTAGTCTTCTTTCGATATTTTATTTTCAGATATTTCTTTTACTATTGATTCAGCTTCTTCGATATCATCTAATTTCAGGAATACTTTTGCCTTGCCCTTCTGAGCAGTTAATTGCAATCTCGGATTATGGGTCTTTTTAGCCTTTTTCTCTGCCTGCTCAAAGAATTTGATTGCCCGCTCATACTCGCCCTTAAGTAAAAAAGAATATCCAATATAAAGCAAATCAATTCCAATTAGGGGTTCGCGCTGCAGTAACTCTGCCTCTTTTATTGAATTATTAAATTTCATAAGCGCAGAATCCAGTTTACCCATTGTCATTTCAACAAGCCCCAAATTGGAATAAGAATCTCCAACATAAAGAAGGAGATGATGTTCTTCTACTATCTTTAGAGCTCGAGAAAGAAATCGATGTGCCTCTTTAAGGTCCCCTTTTAAGTATGAAACCAATCCAAGATTGGTGAATACCTTGTACAATGCTTCAGGAGCCTTTACCTGGGAAATTTCTGTACTGAGCCTTTTTGCTTCTTGTTCCGACTCCTTTAATAATCCCTTTCTTCTCTGCAGAAGACAGTGTTCAACCATCAATGTCCAGTAGAATGCTTCATTTTTCTTCACCAAAGATAATGCTTTTTTCAGATATTTTTCAGCTATTTTCAAATCTTGAGCAGCCAGTGCCTCGTGAAAGAGCATTCGATAGTGTATTGACGCCTCTTTTTTTAGATCATTATTTACCAACTCCGTAACAAATCGCTCTGCTTCTTCAAATGATAGAACATCCCTACCCATTATCCAGGAGAGATGATTGAGCTCAGATTTAATCTTCATCCTTTGTTTATTCAATGGCAAAATTTTATCGGCTATTCTTTGTGCAATTTTTAGATATTTCCAGGCAGGATGGTAATTATATTTATTAAGCAAATCCTGAGAAATTTTAATTAGATAGCAGACGAGTTTTCTAGTCTCTTCGGCTGGGACCAAATCCTCTGTCATATGGAAGGCAATTTCTTCATCACTTCCCTTGATATTCTTTAGAATATTGGCAAGTTTCCGATGTAATTTGCGCCTCTTATTTATCTTCATCTTCTGGTAAAGTAATGCATGAATTAACGGATGGGAAAATTGTTTCATATTACCAAAATCTTCAACCATTCCTGAAACAACCAATATGTTGTTTGACCTCAAAAATTGTTTTTGGGGCATTGAATCAAACAGTTTACGAAGTATTTTGAGGCTAAATCTTTCACCAATTACCGCAGCACCCTGCAGTAGCTTCAATTCAGGAGCAGTGAGATTACCCAGGCGATAATTGATTACACTTTCAACTGTTTCGGATATAGGAAAATCTTCATAATCCTCTTCAACCAGCCATTCGTTCTTGGTAAGGTCGTGATAGATTATGTTTTGACGGATAAGGGTTTTAATTATTTCCTCAATGAATAAGGGATTACCTTTAGTAATTGTAAAAAGCCAGTGTACGAAATGATTGGGAAGGTTGATTCCAAATTTCTGATTTACTAAGTTTTCTGTCTCATTTTGGGAAAAGTTTGTAAGGTTGATAGTGAAGACCTGACGCGCCGTATTGAACTCATCTATAGTTTGTTGTAATACCAGATTATCTTCGTGCAAACGGGTAGTTGCAACAAACAAAATGGGTTGATTGATTATTCTCCTGACCAGGAATTTTAGTAATTCAATGGATTCACCACTCATCCATTGGATGTCGTCCAGAATCAAAACCAGAGGTTTGAATTTAGACATATTTTCAAAAAACCGTTGGAAAGAATAGACAAATGACAGGTTGTCAATAGGATGTGCCAAATGTGGCATGTCCAATGGATAGTGATTCTTGAGTTTAGGCATGAGATGAATAAAATAAGGAATGATTTCCGGCTCCAGGAATTTTACGAACCACGAGCGGTGATGTTCCAAATTGCATAAATAATCCTCTATCATCTGAATAAAAGGAGAAAAATGTCTTACATCATCTTTTATTACTCTGCCGTTCAAGATGTGAAGACCAGGTGCTCTAACTTCATCTATAAACTGGTTGAGAAGTCTTGTTTTTCCTACACCGATCTCACCCTGGATGAGGACAAAACCGCCACTATAGCTCAATGCCTTTTCTAAATGATGGTTTAACCATTTTAGCTCTTTTTGTCTGCCAACAAATGGAGTCAAGTTTTGCATATCACGACTTTGTTCTTCTCATAAGGTTCTGTTATATTCTCTCTACGATATTCAGAGTCATCAAGCATTCTAAAAGTTTACATACCTACACCGCTATGTCAATACCCTCACAGCCTGAGTGTTATTATCATAAATAAATGTCCTACTTTATTTTCATAAATTAATCTGCGTCCATCTGCGGTTAAAAAAGGGGGGGAAAGGTCGGGGTCTCCTCTGTGTCCTCTAAAACACAAAAAATAAAGGGGATTAGTGGGGCTCTTTAGTTCTCTGTGACCTCTGTGGTTAAAAAATGGGGGGAGGTACGGACTGCTTGATTTTTGACAGAATTTCAATACAATATTAACAACTAAAAAGGAGGAATCATGTTTAGGAATAAAAGATATTTAGTACTGGTATTTATTTTAGTCGTGGCTTTGGTGTTCTTGAACTGCGCTCCGGGGAATGAACGCTGGGATCAAGAGATTAATCCTGGAAGTATCGCTGGATTCTGGACAGGGGTATGGCATGGCTTTATAATTCTTATCTCCTTTATAGTCAGCCTATTTACAGACGAAGTTGGTATATACGAAACTAATAACACCGGCTGGCCTTACAATCTTGGCTTTTTAATCGGCCTGTATTGTTCAGTAGGTGGTGTATTCCATGGCGGAAAGAAAAGGAGAAAGAGGTAAATTATGAAAGAGACAGGATACTTTACTAAATTTTATCATTAGACTCAGAGGATTTCAACGCCGATGCGCGTCTCGGACTACGAGCGGGCATGATTCTCCGAGATTTCAATCTCACGAGAGCTCGATGCGAGGGCCGAGCGGCAATTTCCTCTGCCTTCGGAAATTGACCGCGTCTTTTCGCGTGGCAAGTCCGAATGAGTCTCCGATTCCATATAATGATTAAGAATGACCTATCTATGCCTACCTACACGTTTGAAATACTCATCTCTGCACCCACGTTCTATAGCAAGCAGATTAGCGAAGGCCTCGTTGAAGTCATCCCGCGCTACCGTAAATAGCCCATGCCCATAAACGATTACACCGCGATGCCCCTTCATAGCAGGCGGTAGTGTATGACACAGACCGTGCGGACCTGTACCCACCTCTCCGGGGACAATGGGAATATCCTCAAAAAACCGTTTCTCCGGACATTTGATATGGCATTGCCCTTTAAACTCGCAAATCTCCTTCTCGCAGTCCATTGAAATAATAACAGAAAACCTTGGATGTCCGTGAAGAACCCCCTTCATCCCGGTGCGCAAGATCACCTCACGGTGAGCGGTGAACTCGCTGGAGGCAGTGATACTTGTGCAACTCGAACCGTCGAGCGGACAGGGGTCAATGCATCCTTCAAGTTCGTCAAGTGATGATGTGGTCTGGCTAATATACAGGGTGTTGTTGTAGAGATAAGAGATATTTCCGAAGAAGGAATCGACCAGGTGATATTCCACGGTCAAACGTCCTGCCTCACTCAAGGCGCGGTACACTTCCGCCTCAGACTGATACGGACCCTGCATTAACACAGGTGGCTCTTCGGGAAGAGGCTCAAGATGTTTAAACACAGTATCAAAAACCCTCTGTTGTTCTTCTGATACTACCCCTGCCCGGCTGTCGTTAAGATAATCAGCAAAGAATTTGACAAAGCAGGCAAAGCAAACCGAACTGTAGAAGATAAAAGCCTGCTCCGGACTGACCCTACCCCATGTGATGATGCCTCGCCCTGGAATGATGACACTCTTGCGTTGCTTGAGTGCCCGGGCAATCTCATCTGCATCAAAGGTCCGCACAACAGGCAGGTCGTGCATAAAGGTGCGCGTCTCGCAGTCGCCCGGATAGATTGCATCGTCAGCACAACTAACAAGATATTCGATGAGCGAGCAATACGGTTCTGCCGGTTTGGAAAAGAGAAGCGAATTAATGTTGAGCTTGTTAAAGACCTTCCCCAACTCCCTGGAATCAGGGCTTCTTTGATTCCAGACCAACTCTGCATCAAGACCGCCAACCAGGGGTGCACCGCTTTCAGCCAACCCGGCTGCGACAAGCTTTTTTGCATATTTGTCAACAAGTTGTTTCATAATTATTATTTTAAGGTTGCTCCCATTTCAACCCCAGTTCCGCGGCTTTTTCCTCTTTCGGAACACCATTTTCATCGAGACCTCGGATCTTGTAGTAATTGGCTCGCACTTGCAGGAATTCTTCGCGGTTTAAGGGCTTTACCTCGATGTCGGTACCACTGCTTCCTGCTTCCTCAAAAAAGCGGGGTGGTAAGTCATCGTCCTTACTGGTAAAGCCATTTTGGGCATTCATAATACGTTCGTTGTAATAAATTCGCTCTCCTATCTTCAAGAGATCTTGTGCTGTGGTTTCTACCCCGGTCACTGTTGTAAAGGCTCTGGCATATTCCTCAAGTGAACTGGCAAAGAAGACAAACTTGCAGGCAGTAAGGGAATCCACAACAGCATTGAGGTCCTCTTCTATCTTGATAATCCTGGCCTTACCGGCAAAGGAGAAACGGTCTGTTGCTACAGGCTTGCGCAGTATCTCGTGACTTATCGGGTATGCTCGAAGGTGGCAGCCTCCACGGGTGGAAGTGGCATATGCCAAAGCCATACCATAGGCTCCACGGGGATCGTAAGCAGGAAGTTCCTGTTTTTTGACTGAGAAGGAGAGTTCTGACCGTCCTTTCGAAACAGCGTAACGATAAGACCCCTGGCCCAGTTCTCGCCCCATCCCCTCTCCCTGTCCGATCTCTTCAAGAAGCGAAAGGATTCGATAGCCAGAAAGACGCTCGCCGCTTATCTCACTAAAACAGGCAAGGGTGGCAGCAGCGGATATGGTATCCATTCCCATCTCGTTGCAGAGAGCGTTAGCCCGGGTCACAACCTCAATATCCTCGTTTTCTAAAAGAGCACTGAAGTGGGACATAGTTTCAAATTCAGGGATGTGGTCTCCCTCCTGTCCTACCTTCTTACAGAGGATGTGACAGCCCTTACAGCCCGCTCGCTTCGGAGCATATTTTTCCTTGTAGGCGGCAGCATTCATTCTGGAGGCCATATCAAAGTGGGTTCTCTTAAAATTCGCTGTGGGCATCATTCTACGGCTGTCCATAAGATCGTAAAGTGCACCTGTCCCGTAGTATGCAATACCTTGTTCTCCAAAGAGTACCGGACTTGAGGCAATGAGGCGGAAGATATCTTCTCGAGCCCGTTTTAATCCTTCACTGTCGTGGACAGCCACGTGCCCACTTCCCTTGACTGTGAGATATTTGAGATTTTTGGCAGCAAAGACAAGCCCGATGCCGTTTCGCCCGGCGGCATAGCTGTCGTCCACCATAATACTGGAAAACAACACATTGTTCTCAGCCGCAGGCCCAACCACAGCAACTGCTCCATTTCGTTTAAGTCGTTCATAGAGCGGACCGGTCTTCATTCCGGCGAAATCATCAGCATCACGGATCGCAACCGATTTGTCAGTGATTTCAATACCAGAGAGATGGTCGCTTTTACCTGTTATGATGATTCCATCCAGCCCTGCCTTCTTGAGTTCCGTTCCAAGACTCCCCCCTACCGAGCAATCGCCAACCGTTCCGGTGAGCGGTGAGCGGGACATAATGCACATACGTCCCGAGGTTGGTGAAGCCGTGCCCACAAGCGGACCGGCCATAAAGATAACCGGCATCTCAGGGTCATCCCAGGAACGCATTATGTGCGGATGAAGATAATAACCAGCAAGACCCTTTCCACCAATCCAGGTCTTGTAGATTTCTGAATCTAAATGTTCAAAATGATGAATCTTTTTAGAAAGGTCTATATGCAGAATCGTGCCGTTCCAACCGTTCATACTTCTCGTCCTCCTAAAGGCCATACCTGCTGATACTTCTTACAGAAATAGAAATAAATTACAGGTGAGTTAATCATTTTTCAAAAATATATATTTAAGTATTATATAAAATCATAAATTGTCAAGGAATTCGGGAACACCTCCCCCATTTTTCTCGCCAAGCACGCAAAGGAATATAAAGCCCGCAAAGATAATTCCATTTTGTAGGGGCGAGGTTCCCTCGCCCTCTGTAGAGGCAAGATACATCTTGCCCTGGGTGTGGGGTCTTTCGACTATAGACTAATGACTGATGACTTTAAACTAATCCTGTGGGAGCAACTTCCCAGTTGCGAAAAAGCAGAGAATTCGATTAACTGCCCCCAAAACCTCACTTGACTTCGTGGCGGTTGTTGATATAATGACGATAAGTCAAAGATTCAAAGGCTCTTATCACCAGGGATTGACTAAAAAGGTAAGTAGGCGGTATTAATTTAATGAAAAAAGGAGGTTTAGATGGGATTTAAAAAGGGTTTTAAGGCTTTGGGATTATGCATTCTTTTACTCGGTCTTGCTATCCCCTGCGTTCTCCAGGCTGACACCTATGTTAAGCAGAAAACGCATGTAGATGCCTATGAGATAATGGGACAGGCCCAGCCTGAAAAGGATGAGATCGTCGTCACCTGGATGAGCAAGAATAAGGGGCGAATTGACCATGGTGAGGATCAATCAACGATTATCCGATTGGATAAGGATATGATGTATTTCCTTGACCACACCAAAAAGGTTTATAACGAAATGCCTATCGGAGAACTCAGCGATATAATGTCAGGTGTCATCGAGGAAGATGAAGGCCTCTCAGAAGAGGAAAAAGCCGAGGCTGCAAAATTCATGAAGGGATTAACCGGAGCTATGATGCAGTGTGAAGCGAAGGTGACTGCTATAGGTGAAAAGAAGAAAATTAGAGGTTGGAAATGTAAAAAATACATATTGAAGATGAAAATGATGGGGACAGAATCAACCCAGGAGATATGGGCAACAGAAGATGTTAAAATCAACTATGAACTCTTCCGCACCCTTGGCTCTGCAATGATATCCAAACAACCCGGATTCCAGGAAATGTTCAAGGAAATGAAAAAGATAAAAGGCATATCTGTATTAACCACATCAACCACATCCGTTATGGGTGCAGATATGAAGACAACCTCAGAACTTCTTGAAGTCAAGGAAAAATCAGCGCCTGCAGGAATCTACGAAATACCAAAAGGATATAAAAAGGGCAAAGTAGAATAAAGAAACCGGTAAGATAACTGAAGTATATCTACAATGTAAAATGCAGAATGTTCACCCCGTTAAATAATTTCATATTTAACGGGGCAAGAATTGAAAGATACAAAATTCAGAAGAAATAAACAAGATAAATTTGCACTTTGCATTTTATAATGGAGCGCAGCGGCAGATATTCACGCTGCGCTTCGCTTGCCCTCCGGAAAATCGAATTCGGCGATTTCGTAAATACAAGACGTTAAGTAAAATAAATAACTAATGGAGGTCGAAATGCGAAAATCAACCTCAAAAATCATTTTCATAGTACTTGTCCTGTGGTTCTGTGGAACGCTGATAGGGGCAGAAAAAGTAGACCTAAAGAAAAAAGCAATGGATGCATTTAAAAATGCAAACTATCCTGAGGCAATTTCTCTTCTAAAGGAAGCTGTAGCTGAAAACCCCAATGATGCAGAAAGCTGGTACTATCTTGGTTATTACACTCATTACCTTTGTTATGATTCACGTCCTCTCACAGGGTATGATGAAGAGTGGTCTAATAAGATTCTTGGGTATCTTGAGAAAGCCATTAAACTGGACCCAAACTATGGAAATGCATACTACTTTACTGGAAGTGAGCATGGAGTCCGCGCTCTATTTGCTCTCCAAGACGGTAAATTAGAAAAGGTTCGTAAGGAACTTCGAATGGGACGAGAGAAGGGTGGATATCCTGATTGGTTACTTGAATATGGTCGAAACACTTTGAATTCCTGCGACTCTAATGCGATTTTAATAACTGGTGGTGATCCTTATATCTTTCCTATCTGGTATCTTCAATTCGTTGAAGAATACAGAACAGATGTTACAGCTATTCCCTTTGCTCTTACACGTCCCTGGTTCCCATTAATGCTAAAAAATGGAGGAATCTTTGGTAAAGTGCCGATTAGCTGGAGTGAAGAGCAAATACTTAGTATGCATCTCTATAAATGGAAAACGAGGAAAATGGAAATACCTATAAAGAAGAGTATTATGGAGAAGTATAATATAGCGCCGGAGGATAGTATAATAGAATTCGAATTAGAACCAGACTTAGAATCAGATACCCGAACCTACCTGGGCGCAGGTAGAGCCCTCATTGTCGATATTATTGAAACAAACCAATGGGAAAGACCCATTTACTACTCTCCCGGCATCCCGAAAAAATACAAGGTGGGGCTTGATGATTACTTTCAACTCCAGGGATTGGTTCGGGAACTCCTGCCTTTAAATACAAAAGAACATAATTTGACCATCAACCCGGAGAAAATGGAGAGGATTCTTCTAAACCCCGAATCTTACCGTGACTTTGCAAGCGTAAAAGAACATGATATGCCGCGGGTTTCTCGAATATTGAATAATTATCATTCTGGTCTATGCTACTTAGCAAACTACTATAATGCAAGGGAAAAATTTGCAAAGGCAAAAGAGATTTTAGACAAAATAAAAATCTATATGCCTGAAGAGGTATTTCCTGTTCCTGATAATCTAAAAAAATATATAAGGGAATTTCCAGGTTATTTAACAATCAAAGAGCTTGGCATTCCCAAAATCCTGCTAAAGACCTTATCGAAAAAGGGAATTGAAGCAACTGTTAAGCAATATAATGAATTGAAGGACAAACACACTGGATATATTGAATTCTGTGAAGGAAGCTTCAATGTTAGAGGATATAAACTACTTGGTGAAAATAGAGTAAAGGAAGCAATTTTAGTGTTTAGATTAAATGTGGCATTGTTCCCTGATTCTTATAATGTGTATGATAGTCTGGGCGAAGCATATATGGTTGCCGGAGAAAAAGAACTTGCCATCAAGAATTATAAGAAATCGCTTGATTTGAATCCCAAAAATAAAAATGCAGTTGAAAGGTTAAAGAAGTTAGAAAAGAAAAAGTGATTTCTTACTATACTAAATGTTAATAGGAAAACTTGACTTTTGTTCAACCTTCTTGTATATTGTAAGTACGGAATTAAAGAATAACACAATAATGGTAAATATTAATGATAAGTGAAAAAGATAAAGGAGTTATTACAAGTTGTGCAAAGAGATATGAGGTTTCAAGCATCTATCTTTTCGGTTCTTCATTAGATAAAAGTAGCGAATCTAACGATATCGACTTAGCAGTTAAGGGAATAGAACCTTGCAATTTTTTTAAATTTTATGGGGAGTTGTTGAGAGGTTTATCCAAACCTGTAGACCTTGTAGATTTATCTAAAAAAACATTATTTAATCAAATTATCCAAGAAAAAGGAGTTAAAATCTATGGATGAATTGCTTCGAGAAATTCAGGCTGAGGAAGAATATATTCGGGAAACTCTTCAAGCATTAAAGGAAGCCTTAGGTCGTAAAGAAAGAGATGTTGTTGAGTTAGCTGCCATCGCCACTTTTCTCCAAAACACTTACAACGGAATAGAAAATGTACTTAAGCGGATACTAAAATTCAAGGGAATAATTGTTCCTCTTTCAGAATCCTGGCACAAAACTTTATTAGATTTATCGATTGACAATCAAATAATTTCCTTCGAACTTTCAAAAAGACTCGATGAATATCGTGCATTTCGGCACTTCTTTATTCACGGATATGGAATAACATTAGATGGAGAACAAATTATACCGCTTGCTAATGGGTTACAAGATTTATGGAAAGATTTCAAATCTGAGGTGGACGAATTTTTAGAATCCTGAAGATTACATATTCGAAGAACTCTCTCTCCAATAAATAAAAACTTCCAAAATAATCAGGAAAATAGGGAGAATACAAATGTGGAAAAGGAAGGAAAAAAGCGGTAAAATCTGGTATGAGTTGTTGATCGACTCTAATGTCCTGGTTCTTCAAGGGACAAAGTCCTTCGATCCTCTTAAGAAAATAAAAGGGGAACCCTGTGAACTCAAACAGATTCATTCTTCAGTGATTCACAAGGCTGCTTCTGGAGTTCAACTGGTTGGAGATGGAATCTTTACCGATAAAAAAGATTTAATTATATATGTAAAAACAGCAGATTGTCTCCCGATAATACTCTACCATCCTGAAGAAAGAATCTTAGCAATACTGCATTCAGGTTGGAAGGGGACCTTATTAAGAATTATAAAAAAGTTCTTTCTCAGGATGAAAGAGGAATTTAGTCTGGAGGGTTCTGACTGGATCGCAGGACTTGGACCTTCCATTGGGATGGAAAACTACGAGGTTGGAGTTGGGATATATAACCTGTTTAAAATCGAGAAAATTCCTGGCGTTCATATTCGTAATAATCGCTATTTTCTTGACCTTGAGGAAGCAAATATGAATGAGATGAAAAAGATGGGGGTCAGAACCTTTCATACTTTTCCGGAAGAAACATATTCATCAGAACATTTTTATTCTCACAGACGAGGTGATACAGGGAGAAACATAACCGCAGGAAAGATAATCTAATAAGGATTCAAGGATAATTTGGGATTTAGGGGTTGGGCGAGGAAACCTCGCCCCTACAAAAGAGCAAGATATCTAAACAATCTGTATAATCAGTGAAAATCAGTGCCTAAATAGGATTTAGGGGTTAGGGATTGGGTTTTAGTTTTGCACGAGTAAATTCGTGGCTACAACTTTTAGGTAACAAAAGAATTATTCTTAAACCGTGTCAAACCGTGGCAATAAAGGGTTGGGAGGAGGGGCAACAAACAACTTTCTGAAAACCGTGTAGAACCGTGGCTAAAATGGGAGAGGAGAGGGGAATTCCAATTTAACTATTTATCCATTCAACTATTCAACTGATTTCCTCGGGTTCTCTGCGATTTGAAAAATGGGGAGGTAGTGTGAGAATATCTTGACTTTTGATTATCTCTACTTATAATACAACTATTGAGAATAATTAAATGGAATAAGGAAGAAAGTAAAAGGAGGTGTTAAATATAGTTAGGCATATTGTGTTAATGGCGATATTACTCAGTGGCACAGTTGCAGCACAGGAAAGCGGTTTTGGAGTGGGAGTTATTCTTGGTGAACCAACAGGACTCAGTTGTAAGTTCTGGACTGGGAATCGCACAGCAATTGACGGAGCTGCTGCCTGGTCATTTGCTGATGAGAGTGCCTTGCATTTGCATGCAGATTACCTTTTCCACAACTTTGACCTGTGTGAATTGGAAAAGGGGAAACTTCCGTTATATTTTGGTCTTGGAGGGAGATTCAAACTTGAAGAAGACAGTAAAATTGGAGTTCGTATTCCCATAGGTGGAGCGTATATTGTTGAAGGCGCTCCTCTTGATATTTTTCTCGAGATTGTACCAGTACTCAATTTAGTTCCAGGTACCGAGTTTGAATTGAATGGTGCTATTGGTATTAGATACTTTTTCCCATAATGCACAGTGTCATTTAACAGTCTGTTTGTATGTGGTCAGCTTGCGTTTTTTCCTTGTACTTTACTTTCTTAGTTAAGTGTGAAATCCAGGGAAGAGAAAAAGGAAAGGAGGTGGCATTTTATATGAAAAGATTCTCTATTCTTGCCTTTCCGTTAGCACTGACAGTTTTTGCAGTAGCTTCCGATGAAGGGGTCACGATCAATCTCAGAACCTCTGAAAAGATGGAAGCTCTTACATTTTTGAATGCAATTTCAGATGACACTCTTCTTTCCGAACCATATAAAGATGTTAAAAATGAGTGGAGGACGCTTTTTAGTACTAATCCTGCTGCTCAAAATGCTCTAAATATCTGGATAGGGCGAGGGATATCATTATCCTATTTATTGTCTACTGTGTGTGGCGATCAGCTTTCCGATCTCATTAAAGCCCTGAAAAATCAGGAACAAACATTCCATCAGATAGAAAAGGAATTTGATGAACCTGCATACAAAGATGCCCTTGAGTATTTAAAAAAACATCACGAAGAGCTACTGATATACCTGAACTTTTTACAACGAAACAATTTTATTGATTTATGGCATAAGGAATATTTAGAACCTATACATGCGTCAATAAAAAAGGGGCAACAAATTCTGGATCGGTTCGACCTCAATAAATTCAAAGAGATGTTAGTATTATTTCAGAACAACCATAGTTATTCCGAAATTTCCGAGATTAATATTTATATAACAGCTTTCTCCGGGTTTTATGGATATCAGTTAATGGGATTGAATACTGGTATATCTTCTGCTGTGGTTGAAGATTTAGCGTTCCTGCTGCCTCATGAACTTTGCCATAAATTCAACCCTTCTCAGGAAAATATGAGCGCTCTGATCAATTTAGCAAAGAGGGATGAGTATTATAAAAATGCCTTCAACAGGATTTACCTCACCCATAAAGAAGGCCAGGAAGAAGAATATGTCTATGCCGCAGGGTTATATATTTCAGTAATGTCTAATTTAATGACAAAGAGAGGTGCATTACGCAAAATAAAGTTTGCCTATCATAATCCCCAGAATATCAAAGATGCAGGTGTTCCACTGGCAGCGATCATCTATGAGAGACTACTCCGGCAAGATTCGATTGATTCAAATTTCGATTATAATCGTTTTATTAGCGATTTGTATAAAAATGGAGATATAAACGCAGGCAGCATTCAAAAAAAATATGAGAAAATCATATCGGATATTGCGGGTATTGCCGGAATGAAGATAGAAATAAAGGACGGAAGTGCTGTTATAACCAGATTGTTTAAAGGATATCCTGCATATGAAGTGGGTTTGAAAGCTGGAGATAAGATTTTAAAGATAAATAATACTACTTTAGAGGGAAACTCATTAGACGAAGTCTTGGATTTATTAGCCGGGCCAAAAGGTGAGAAAGAAATAATAAAGGTTGAACGAGAAGATACAGTCTTGAATTTTAAGTTTTGCTTGAAGTAAATGCAATGCAGGATATTTACATTTCATTTCACTGCGCCACAAAATCAATTTATCACACTCACAGAATATCTTGACTTTTGGTTGTTTTTTCTTTATACAATAAGTATTGGGATTGGGGAAATTGAAAAAAGGAGATTATTACAATGAAAATTATTGTTTTAAACGGAAGCCCTAAGGGCAAGATAAGTGTTACTATGCAATATATTAATTTTATCCGGAAGAAGTTTCCGCAGCACGAACTAAAAATCTTTAACATCGCTCAGCAAATCAAAAAGATTGAGAAAGATGAGGCGGCTTTCCGGGAAATCATTGATGAAATCAAGTCATCAGATGGCGTCCTGTGGGCTTTCCCTCTTTATGTCTTTCTCGTGGCTTCTCAGTATAAGAGATTCATTGAGCTTATTTCGGAAAAAG
>JAGLZA010000125.1 GCA_023131835.1 Caldifarciminota bacterium | reverse complement strand
GATATGCCTGATCTATTAAAAGAAAAGGGAAGAGATAAATTGACCCTTTTTGCCGAACACTTTTTCAGAGCTATCGAAAACAACATCTCCATCTCAAAGAGATATAAACCGTTGACATACAAGATGTTTGATTATACCCCTGGTAATGCAGAAAATAAAATAGATGTTGGCAATAAAAGGATAATTGTCTTAACGGATTCCAGAGACACCCGGACAAATTTAGGCAGGATGATTGAGAGATTCAACAAGTCCTTCTCCAAAGAAGTCGAGGTAATCAATCTTTTTGATATAGATATTAAAGGAGGGTGTCTTGGCTGTCTTTACTGCGGGTTTGATAATATTTGTTCATACGGAGATAATGATGAATTTATGGAATTTTACAATACGAAGATAAAGACTGCCGATATACTTGTTTTTGCAGGAACTATTAAAGATAGGTATCTATCTTCCAGATGGAAGATGTTTTTTGACAGAGGGTTTTTCAATGGACATACTCCATCACTAATTGGAAAACAACTCGGCTTTATCATTTCAGGGCCTTTAAGTCAGATACCTAACCTCAGGCAGATATTAGAAGCTTACACTGAGTGGCAGCAGGCTAACCTTGTTGATTTTATTACCGATGAATGTGAAGATTCGGCTGAAATAGATGCCTTATTGCAGAACTTTGCAAAACACCTTATCTGGTTTGCCGATAAAAATTATATCAAGCCGCCTACCTTTCTTAGTGTAGGAGGAATGAAAATCTTCAGAGATGCTGTTTGGGGGAAACTTCGCTTTGTTTTTCAGGCTGATCATAGATTCTACAAAAAACATGGGATATACGACTTTCCACAGAGAGATCTAAAAACAAGAATTATGGTTAGTATAATGGTGTTTTTAACTAAAATACCGGTTATAAGAAAAGAATTCCCTAATAGGATAAAAAAAGAAATGATCAAACCGTATCAAAAGATACTCAAGGATTAAATGAAAGAGATAAAATAAATACAGAATATATAGGGAGGAAGTATGAAAGCACAAAAAAAACATCTCATTACAGCGGAAGATTTATATCGATTTCAACTGATTACTGCTTGCGAAATCTCGCCAGACGGA